>NZ_JBFUIQ010000042.1:0-31463 GCF_056401795.1 Peribacillus sp. P4_D6 | reverse complement strand
GTATATGTAACACCCTTTGAACTTATAGATTTAACATATGGATTATTAGATAGTATTTCTATTTCTTTCTCAGTAAAGAGTTTTTTTGGCATTTAATTGTTCTCCGATTCTCCCATTTTTTTCATTATACATAAAAGTACCCTACAGAGCAGACCTTTTTTTAGTGTCTACTCTATAGGGTACAGTTTAGTCTCATTCCGAAACCTTTTTTTTTATTGGATTTAAAATCAGAATAGCCCTCTACATTTGTTATTGAGTGCCGATGGGCAGGGATAACAACCAAAACGCTCATATTACACATAGCCATGGTTGCGGAATCTGCGTCAACAGCTTCAGGGTTTATGTATGCTTCAGCAGTCAGTAACGGATTTGTGTTGGGACGAAAGTAACACCCGGAAATACTCGATTAAGAGCCTCTGATTGAACAAATGATTAATAAAGCTGCCGAACTTAGAGAAGTGAAGCACTTTATCACGGAAATCCTAACAGGCATTGAACGGAATATAGAATGTAGGTGAAAGTGATTCTATCTGATTGTGTAGTCTTAGTGGATTGGAACGGAAGGTACGAGACTCCTGCGGGAAAAGCGAGTCAAGGGGAGACACCGCAGGCGCAAAAGCGCCGAGGAGGCTTCCCGACCGCCCGCGGAAAGCGAGTGCCTGAAGTGGAAAGTAACGTCTAAATTTTAAAAACCTAAAAATCTAAAAAACTGTAGACAAACTAAAAATTATGAGCGGCGCATTATGTAAAAGCTGAACGGACAAACCAGCTCGCTATAATGATGATCCAGGTTGTTTCAGTCTGCGTCTTAATTTAATTCCTTTCATGTTTAATCAGGAAAGGAAAGGGTATAGAGATAATGAAGGTGAAAAAATGATACACAAATTTGAAAGGATGGTTCACTATCAATACTCTGGATTTAAATGTAACAAGCGAAATGGAAAAGGCGATGCAGTCTTCACATGGGATTGGCTACAGTGAGTACAGTAGAGACTTAGACCTCCGTATCGAGGTTGAGAAAGAACGGGATAGGGAACATGTAAAGTGCAACAAAATGGTCCAGGACCTACAACGCAAAATTCACGGCTAAGCATATAAAAGAATTCTTTAAAAGATCGGTCTGTAGAGGTAAAATGGAAAGTGGTCCATAAAATAAGGGTTTCCTTATTGGATAAACTTACATAATACCTGACAGTCCGATTTTTTTCTTTTTAAGCGGAACGTTCGTACCTTGCAATCGAAACCTTTGAACATATAGTAATAAGGACGAAGATTTGCCGAATAATAAGATAATTTTAACAAAAGCTAAAATAAGTATGAATATGCAGTAAACAGGCCATATCTGTTAGTATTGTAAGAATCGGACAGGTTTTTAACATGGCCGAAGTGGAAACCCCTATCTATTTAGTTGATTCCAAATTGGATTTGTTATAAAATTGGAATGAGAATAAAGTGAGAATGCTTTTACGGAAATTATAGTAATGAAAGTAATCTTTACTTTCTGGTAATAAAATTGGAATTAGTTCACGGAGGTATTATTATGTCAGCTTCTACATTAACGGTTAAAGATCTGCACGTATCAATTGAAGGCAAAGAGATTTTAAAAGGGGTAAACCTTGAAGTTAAAGGTGGGGAAATCCATGCGATCATGGGACCAAATGGAACTGGTAAATCAACTTTATCATCAGCAATCATGGGTCACCCTAAATATGAGGTAACTAGCGGAAGCATCACATTCGATGGTGAAGATGTATTGGAGATGGAAGTAGACGAGCGCGCTCGTGTCGGTCTATTCCTAGCTATGCAATATCCAAGTGAAATCAGCGGTGTTACAAATGCAGACTTCTTACGTTCTTCCATTAACGCACGCCGTGAAGAAGGCGATGAAATTTCATTGATGAAATTCATCCGTCAAATGGACCAAAAAATGGAATTCCTTGAAATGGATGAAGATATGGCGCAACGCTATTTAAATGAAGGTTTCTCAGGCGGAGAGAAAAAACGCAACGAGATTCTTCAATTAATGATGATCCAACCTAAAATTGCAATTCTGGATGAGATTGATTCAGGTCTAGATATCGATGCACTTAAAGTCGTTTCAAAAGGAATCAACGAAATGCGCGGAGAAGACTTTGGATGCTTGATCATCACTCACTACCAACGTCTATTAAATTACATCACTCCTGATTTTGTACATGTAATGATGCAAGGGCGTGTCGTAAAATCAGGCGGTCCTGAACTTGCTGCCCGCTTGGAAGCGGAAGGTTATGACTGGATTAAACAAGAATTGGGCATTGAAGACGAAACTGTTGGCGAAGAAGCGTAAGTAGGAGGATTTGCAATGACTACAGAAACGAAATTACCGTTTGAACAAGAGGATATAAGCTCCTATTCAACTAAAAATAATGATCCAGCTTGGCTATCCGAGCTTCGGATTCAAGCGTTTTCTGAATTAGAAAAGCTCCCGATGCCAAAGCCGGATAAAACGAAAATCGATAAATGGAATTTCACTTCTTTCCAAACTCATACGGTTGAGAGTGAAGCTTTTGCCTCTTTAGAGGAGCTTCCGGAAGAAATTAAGTCCATCATTGAAGAAAATGAAAACTTATACATCCAACGCAATAATACGCCGGCACATATCAATCTGTCAGCAAATGTGAAAGAACAAGGCGTCATTTTTACGGATATTTTATCAGCGGCTCGCGATCATGCTGAGCTTGTGCAAAAATATTTCATGAAAGACGGCGTTAAAATAGATGAGCATCGTTTAACAGCGCTTCATGCTGCATTGGTTAATGGGGGAGCATTCCTTTATGTTCCGAAAAATGTAGAAATCAAAGAGCCGATTCAATCGGTATTCCTTCTGGATAATCCGGATACTACACTTTTCAACCATGTCTTGATCGTAGCTGAAGATAATAGCTCTGTCACATATGTAGAGAACTATTTCTCAACCGTTGAGTCTAACGAAGGTGTTGCCAACATCGTAACTGAAGTATTTGCAAATGCGAATGCCAAAGTCCAATATGGTGCGGTCGATACCCTTTCAAAAGGCTTCACGACATATGTTAACCGCCGTGGAGTGGCAGGACGTGACGCACGTATTGAGTGGGCGCTTGGCCTGATGAACGACGGAAATACGATTTCAGATAATACAACATATCTAATGGGCGATGGCTCTCACGGTGATACAAAAACCGTTGTAGTCGGACGCGGGGAACAAAAGCAGAACTTCACGACAGCCATCATTCATTATGGCAAACGCTCTGAGGGTTATATCCTTAAGCACGGTGTCATGAAAGAATCCGCTTCCTCCATTTTTAATGGCATTGGGAAAATAGAGTATGGTGCTACAAAGGCCAATGCTGAACAAGAGTCACGTGTATTGATGTTAAGTGAAAAAGCACGCGGAGACGCCAATCCGATCCTCTTGATCGATGAAGATGATGTAACGGCTGGTCATGCTGCTTCAGTCGGCCGTGTCGACCCGCTTCAGCTGTATTATTTAATGAGCCGTGGTATTACAAAGAAAGAAGCAGAAAGACTTGTCATTCACGGATTCTTGGCCCCTGTTGTTAACGAGCTTCCAATTGAGGGAGTCAAAAAACAATTAGTAGCGGTCATTGAAAGGAAAGTACAGTAATGAACCCATACGAAATTCGTAAGCTTTTTCCAATATTAGATCAAGAAGTCAATGGTCAGCCATTAGTTTATTTAGATAGTGCTGCAACCTCTCAAAAACCGGCTGCAGTGATTGAAGCGATTGAGCAATATTACCGCGGCTATAACTCGAATGTTCACCGCGGGGTGCATACACTAGGAACAAAAGCTACGGATGCGTATGAAGGTGCTCGTGAAAAGGTACGTAAATTCATTAATGCTTCTTCTACAGAAGAAATCATCTTTACCAGAGGCACAACGACTGCCTTAAATACTGTAGCAAGAAGTTACGGTGGTGCAAATATTAAAGAGGGTGACGAAATCGTCATCTCTTACATGGAGCATCACAGCAATATCATTCCGTGGCAGCAGCTTGCCAAAGAAAAAGGCGCTGTATTGAAGTATATTCCGCTTCAGGAAGATGGCACGATTTCCGTTGACGATGCGAGGGCTACAATTACGGAAGCAACGAAAATCGTGTCCATCATGCAGGTTTCGAATGTGCTTGGCGTTATCAATCCTGTGAAGGAAATCGCCCAAATTGCCCATGATCACAATGCTGTAATGGTAGTCGACGGGGCACAAAGCACGCCGCATCTAAAAGTGGATGTCCGTGATTTGGATTGTGATTTCTTTGCCTTCTCAGGTCATAAAATGGTCGGTCCAACAGGCATCGGCGCATTATATGGCAAGAAAGATCTTCTGGAAAAAATGGAACCGATCGAATTCGGCGGAGAGATGATTGATTTTGTAGGTTTGTATGAGTCTACATGGAAAGAACTCCCGTGGAAATTCGAAGGCGGTACCCCAATCATCGCCGGCGCCATCGGCATGGGGGCTGCCATTGATTTCTTGGAGGAAATCGGTTTGGATAATATTGAACGGCATGAACATAAGCTCGCCGCTTATGCAATGGAGAAAATGTCAGCAGTTGAAGGGCTGACCATTTACGGTCCTAAAGATGCAGAAAAGCGTGCTGGTGTAATAACCTTTAATATTGATGACGTACATCCACATGATGTCGCTACCGTTCTTGATGCAGATGGAATTGCTGTCCGTGCCGGTCACCACTGCGCACAGCCATTAATGAAATGGCTTGACGTATCAGCGACAGCAAGAGCAAGTTTCTATCTATATAACACGGAAGAAGATATTGATAAGCTTGTGTCCGGGCTTGTTAAAACGAAGGAGTATTTCAGTAATGTCTTTTGATAACCTTGATACACTTTACCGTCAAGTCATTATGGATCACTATAAGAAACCTCGTAATAAGGGCATGCTAGAAGATGGAAGCATGACAATCGATATGAATAATCCAACTTGCGGCGATCGGATTCGTTTAACGATGAAGATTGAAGACGGCAAGGTCAGCGATGTTAAATTCGATGGTGATGGTTGTTCGATATCGATGAGTTCGGCTTCCATGATGACGCAAGCCATTAAGGGCAAAGACGTTGATACTGCCCTAGCGATGTCCGAGACTTTTTCCTTAATGATTCAGGGGAAAGAATACGACGATGAGATGGACCTTGGGGATATTGAAGCCCTTCAGGGTGTTTCTAAATTTCCTGCCCGAATCAAGTGTGCTACCCTAGCTTGGAAAGCCATGGAAAAGGGATTGAAGGAATAATTAAATTAAAATGAGCTGTTGTAATTCAGCCATTTGAAATGGAGGAATACGAGCTATGGCAAAGAAAATGCCTGATATCGGCGATTATAAATATGGCTTTGCGGATAAAGATGTTTCCATCTTCCGTTCAAAGCGTGGTCTGACAAAAGAAATCGTGGAAGAAATTTCTCGAATGAAGGATGAACCGCAATGGATGCTTGATTTCCGTTTGAAATCATTGGAGCATTTCTACAACATGCCAATGCCTCAATGGGGCGGCGACATGCAGAGCCTGAACTTCGATGAAATCACATACTATGTTAAGCCATCAGAGAAATCAGAGAAGTCTTGGGATGAAGTTCCTGATGAAATCAAACAGACTTTTGATAAATTGGGAATTCCTGAAGCCGAACAAAAATACCTTGCCGGTGTATCTGCCCAATATGAATCTGAAGTGGTTTACCATAGCATGAAAGAAGAATTGGAAGACTTGGGTATCGTGTTTAAAGATACGGACTCAGCACTTCGTGAAAATGAAGATATCTTCCGTGAGCATTTCGGGAAAACGATCCCGCCTACTGACAATAAATTCTCTGCATTGAACTCGGCAGTTTGGTCAGGTGGATCATTCATCTATGTACCAAAAGGCGTTAAAGTGGATACTCCGCTTCAAGCATATTTCCGGATCAACTCTGAAAACATGGGGCAATTCGAACGTACGCTAATCATTGTTGATGAAGGCGCATCCGTGCACTATGTAGAAGGTTGTACAGCTCCTGTTTATACAACTAACTCCCTTCATAGTGCGGTTGTTGAGATTGTCATCAAGAAAGATGCTTACTGCCGTTACACGACGATCCAAAACTGGGCAAACAACGTGTTTAACCTGGTTACGAAACGTGCGGTTTGTGACGCTAATGCAACAATGGAATGGATTGATGGTAACATCGGTTCGAAATTGACAATGAAATATCCTGCTGTCATCTTAAAAGGTGAAGGCGCTCGCGGTATGACATTATCGATTGCCATTGCAGGTAAAGGCCAACACCAAGACGCGGGAGCGAAAATGATTCACCTAGCGCCAAATACATCTTCAACGATTGTATCTAAATCAATTTCTAAACAGGGCGGTAAAGTAACATACCGTGGTATCGTTCATTTTGGACGTAAAGCGGATGGAGCTCGTTCCAACATTGAATGTGATACATTAATCATGGATAATCAGTCTACATCTGATACGATCCCTTACAATGAAATCTTGAATGATAATATTTCCCTTGAACACGAAGCGAAGGTTTCCAAAGTATCCGAAGAACAATTGTTCTACTTGATGAGCCGCGGAATTTCTGAGCAAGAAGCAACGGAAATGATCGTAATGGGCTTCATCGAACCATTTACAAAAGAACTTCCAATGGAATATGCGGTTGAAATGAACCGTCTGATCAAGTTCGAAATGGAAGGCTCCATCGGATAATAACCGACTGGCCTGCTTGTAAGGCGATTTAGAATAATCATTCATACAAAAGCCTGCCGGGTTTGACTGGCAGGCTTTTTGTTTTGATATTTTGATATTCCACACCCTTATACGAAAGATTAAATATGGCTCAATGAGGGTAAAAAAATAAAAGAAGAAGTCAGGAAATGGTCCTGTCCCAAAGGAGTGGTGATGCAGATGATTTATGTTGGTGTGACCGGTTGGGGTGATCATGATAGTTTATATCATGGAGGTGTTTCCCAACGTGATAAACTCAAAGAGTACGGCGCTCATTTTCCCATTGTGGAGGTGGATGCTTCATTCTATGCAGTCCAGCCAAAGAGGAACAGTGAAAAGTGGGTATCCGAGACGCCAGCATCATTCCGGTTTGTCGTTAAAGCCTACCAAGGGATGACAGGACATCAACGTGGGGAAATCCCATTTGAAAGTAAGAAGGAGATGTTCAAGGCGTTTTGCGACTCACTGGAAGCATATCGGAAGTCCGGCAAGCTCGCGATGGTCTTATTTCAGTTTCCGCCATGGTTTGATTGTAAACGTGAAAATGTGAATTACCTGCGATGGTGCAAAGCTGAAATGGGCGATATCCCAGTTGCCATAGAGTTCCGGAATCAAAGCTGGTACAGGCCCAACGTAGTCCAGCAAACTTTGGATTTTATCGAAACGGAAGGCTGGATCCATACTGTATGCGATGAGCCGCAGGCTGGTGAGGGATCCATTCCTGTCGTTCTGCATGCCACCGATAAAGATAAAACCCTGGTACGCTTTCATGGCCGTAACCTGCATGGTTGGCAAAGGCCTGCTTCGGGGGATAATTGGCGTGAGGTCAGGTACCTATATCGATATAATCATCAGGAATTGACTGAATGGGTGGAGAAAATCAGGGTATTGGAAAAGGAATCCAAGGAGTTATATGTCCTGTTCAATAATAACTCAGGCGGGGATGCAGCTGATAATGCCAAACAAATGATCGAGCTGCTTGGTATAGAATATGAAGGGCTGGCTCCTAAGCAGCTTGGTTTGTTTTAAGAGGGATTATATAATGAATAATGAGATGATGTGACAAGCTAGTAGAGGTAATATCCTCACAAACAGGTAAAGGCGGATTTTTTCATGGTATGGTTAGTATTAGTGGGTATTGGATTATTAGCGGGATCAATCGGCGCTCTTGTCGGTCTGGGAGGCGGCATCATCATTGTGCCTTCCCTTTTATATTTAGGAACATCTACAAATATTATCGATGAGCTGACTCCACAGGTCGCCGTTGGTGTTTCAACCGTAACCATGATTTTTACCGGCTTATCTTCCACTCTATCTTATTTAAAACATAAGGTGGTGGATTATAAGGCCGGCTTAATCTTTTTTATTGGCGGTGCACCTGGGGGAATAATGGGGGCCCATGTGAATAAAAACCTTAACGCCGAAGCTTTTTCATTGTACTTTGGAATTTTCATGGTTTTCATGGCCATCGTGTTATTAGTGAAAAATCGTTTGAAGCCCATGCTTTTCAAGCCTGGAAAAGGGAAAATAGTGAAAACGTATAAAACCGAAAATGGACATTCATTTTCCTATGGTTACCACCCCCTGTTAGCTGTATTTATTTCTTTTGTCGTGGGATTCAGCTCCGGGTTATTTGGAATTGGCGGCGGAGCCTTAATGGTACCCGTCATGATGCTTCTTTTCTTCTTTCCTCCGCATATGGCTGTAGCGACTTCGATGTTCATGGTATTCCTATCTTCCATCACTAATTCGATTACGCATATTTCCCTTGGAAATGTAAATTGGCCATATGCTTTTGCCCTGATTCCGGGTGCGTGGTTCGGTGCTAAATTGGGCGCATTGATAAATACGCGCCTAAAGAGTGCGTCGCTGGAGAATATGTTGAAAATAGTGCTGATAATCATTGGTTTACGTCTTATATACCAAGGCATTACAGGATAAACGAGGAGGAAAAATGATGTCAGAAATCATTCATTTATATCACACCAATGATCTCCATAGTCATTTTGAGAATTGGCCTCGTATTGATAAGTTTCTTAAAGAAAGAAGACAACTTCATCAAGAAACGGGAGAAGAAGCAATCATACTGGATATAGGCGATCATGTGGACCGCTGGCATCCATATACAGAAGGTACGTTGGGTAAAGGAAATATTGAACTGCTTAATGAAGCGGGCTACCAATATGTGACCATCGGCAATAATGAAGGGATCACTTTACCTCATGATGCATTGGACTCCTTATATGATCATGCAAGGTTCAAGGTCTTGGCAGCCAATATTTATTACGGTGATAATGAAAGGCCGGAATGGGCGCTTCCATTTTGGATACATACAACGGCAAAAGGCACCAAAATCGCGATGATAGGTTTGACAGCCTTTTTTCAAAAGTTTTATTCTGCGATGGGCTGGGAAATAAAGGAACCATTCATGGAGTTAAAGGCGCAGCTCGAAAGGGTCAAAACAGAGGCGGATGTAATCATCATCCTTTCCCACCTGGGCATCCATGATGATGAGAGGATGGCAAGGGACTTTCCGGAGATTGACATTATACTTGGCGCGCATACCCACCACATCCTCCACCAAGGTAAATTGATCAATGACACACTCCTTTGCGGGGCAGGGAAATATGGTTTTTTTGTTGGACAGGTGGAAATGACCGTCAATCAGGAAAAGAAAATTAGCCAGAAGAGAGCCATTCTTTATGATACCAATGACTTTTTGGAATTGGAGAATGAACGGTCATGGATTGAAGAAATATACCAGGCCGGAGGGAAAACGCTAAAACAGGTTGCTGTGGATTTACCGGTGGCACTGGATAATGATTGGTTCAAACGAAGTCCTTTGACGGAAATCCTTGTGGAGGCCCTAAGGGAGTGGAGTCAGGCGGATTGTTCCTTTTTGAATGCAGGTCTTCTGCTCGAGGGGCTTCCGAAGGGACCTGTCACAAAAGGGGATATTCACAGAATCTGCCCACATCCCATCAATCCTTGCGTCGTTGAAGTAGATGGGAATGAGTTAAAGGAAATCTTGATGCAATCGAGAAATGAAGAGTGGCCTCATATTCAGGTGAAAGGTTTTGGTTTTCGCGGAAAAATCATGGGAGTCATGCATTATGATCAAATTGAATTTAACGAAATGGAGAATGGAATCGTAAAAGGGATCCTTATAAAAGGAGAGAAACTGCAGGCGGATAAGTCCTATAAATTGGCAATACCTGATATGTTCACGTTCGGGCACTTCTTTCCAAGTATCCATCGCTCCAATCGCAAGGAATACTTACTGCCGGAATTCTTACGGGATATCCTTTTATGGAAGCTGAAAAAAATATACACTAAACCCTGATACAAAATCACGGTTTCGCCCTTTTTTTCATAAAGTATGGGGAAGGAAGGGGAGAAACCAATTGATTAACATGATCCCAATAATTCTTGATAATCATACATTCCTAGCCATTTCTGTCCGACTGCCGAAAACGAATTTACTTGCTGTCGCGTCCGAAAAAGGGTATATAATGTGCGGTGCGTTAGATGTTGGACTGCTGAACGATAAATTGAGAGACCGTAAAATCCTTGCAGGGAGGGCCACAGGAGTTAAAACGATTGAAGAGTTATTGGAAGCGCCGCTTGAATCAGTCACCTGGGAGGCTGTGGAAAAGGGCATACATCCAGGAATGATTGGTAAAGAGGCATTAATCAAAATGATTTGAAAAGGTGGGCTTTCTTTCTTCCGAAGGGGGCCTTATTTTTTTATCAAAGTAAATGCTAATATTTTTTCAATAAATATGTTCTAACAGATTCATTTATAAAAATATGCTCCGATAAAACTTATAAAAGAAAGGATCGGTTTGAATTACAAATATTGAATGGGGAAACGGAGTACAAGTATGAGGCTAGCTATTACAAAGTCCCTAAGACCTGGAGCAAGGCTCGGTAAAAACATTTATAATGATCGGGGCCATATCCTATTGTGCGAGGGTCTTAGATTAACGCAGAAGATGATCAATCGACTGGTTTCCCTTAATATTCCCTATGTTTACATTCAAGATTCCAGGACGGATGACATTATTCCGAAGCCCCCAGTTTCCGGGAAACTTAGAAGAGAAGCCATTAATATGATTGAAACCACTTTCCAGGACATGAAAAATAAAATGAACCTGGATGGAACATTCACGATAGAGCAGGCTAACGTCAAATTAACTCAAATAGTCCGGAAAATCATGGGCGAGCTGAAAAGGAATAAAGAGCTAATGACTTTATTGGCCGACGTTTATACATACGATGACTGTATCTTCACACATTCCTTCAATGTGACCTTATATACCTTGGCGATCGGGGTGGAATTGAATATCAATGATAAGAATCTCGAAATTCTTGGGCTTGGAGCGATTTTACATGATGTCGGCAAAATGCTCGTGCCTTTGGAAGTCCTCCGTAAACCCGGTAAGCTGACGGAAAAGGAGTTTGAACAAATCCAAAAACATGCCGATTACGGATTTCATCTAATTAAAAATGTTCATACCGTTTCACTTTTAGTTGCGAATTGTGCCTATCAGCATCATGAAAGGTTAGATGGATCTGGATATCCCCGTGGGATAAAAGGGGATGAAATCCATTATTTCGGCAAGATCATTGCCGTTGCCGATGTGTTTGATGCCGTTACTTCCAATCGGGTTTACCGTAAGGCCATGCTGCCGCATCAAGGATTGGAAGTCCTTTATGCCGGAGTCGGGAAAAAGTTCGACAATACGATCATCGAGGCTTTCCGCAGGGCGGTTGCCATTTATCCCAATGGTCTATCCGTCGAATTGAATGATGGGAGGAAAGGGGTAGTATCCTCTCAAAATGAAGGGATAGGAGACCGCCCCATGATAAGGATACTTGAAGAAGATGGAGAGCAGATAAAAGAGCCCTACGAAGTGGACTTGAATAAAAACCTGCATTTGCTCATCATGAAATGTCTCGATATACAAGAACCAGCCTAACCTCAAGGATAAGCTGGTTTTTTCATTCCTTGTTTTCCTTCATGATGGCAGGTGCAACCGAGCCGTTTCCGTTACTGAAATAACTTGGAACATCACCTTCGATCAGCAGGCTTCCGACTGTCACTTCCTGGCTTACCTTGGTCTCCTTCGTGAAAGAAGGGATGACGATTTGAATATTGACATCAAAGTCCACAATCAATTCATAATAAACATTATTGATGCCTGCGTTTGTCAGTTTTGTCCTCAAATCCGATTCAACATTCCCGATGACTGACATTTTCACTGGGATTTCAGGTCCGTAATTGGAAAGGAGGTTATTCCCGGTTACGACACCAAATGGTATATAATACACCACACTTTTATATTGTTCATCATTTATTTTGGCTGAACCTGTTTTAAAAGGGTTTCCCTGTTTGATGCCAAGCTTCTTTTGAATATCCTTCGTGATGTTAGCCCGCAATTCACTATATATGACTGGATTGAAGCTATAGGAAGAACTGGAGTCCTCACCCCCCTTGGTGTTGGTGATGATTTTGTTCATGTCAATCTTGGCTATATTCTCATCAACCGATTCATGAATCGTTTCGGTTGCAATCCTTTTAATTTCATATTCGGCTACACTCATGATCACGGGTTCGATCGATTTGTCCACGTACCAAAGAGTCATGATGCTTGATATGATGAACAGGATAAATGAATAGAGAAATACTTTTCGGGTGGGAAGAGGCCCCTTTTTTCGGAATTTCTTCGTTCGAAATCTTTTTCGGAACACGCTTTAGCCCCCTTTACTAATAACTATGCATCAAGTTCAGGGGTTTATGTTCGAATCAAAAAAAAGCAGCGTAAAATTCACGCCGCTCACCATTTCTTTTTAGCCAGATCTTTCCTTTCCCACAATTTTAAATAGGGGTAAGGGTCAAAGCTCCATTCTGTGATTCCGTTGTCTTTGTACATTCCGTAATGAAGATGAGGAGGGAATTTTCCGGAAGTTCCTGGAGGACCGTAGCCCGTACTGCCGACACCCCCGATGACTTGTCCGGGCTCAACGATTTGACCGACTTTCAACCCTTTGGCGAAGCCGCTTAAATGGGCAAAGTAATGATAGGTATTATTTAAATCCCGTATCCCGATCCTCCAACCGCCGAATTTATTCCAGCCTTTCATTTCAATGATTCCATAACTCGTGGAACGAACGGGAAGGCTATAATCCGCAAAAATATCAGTGCCCTCATGGATTCTCCTTCCGCCCCATCCGCGAGCGCTTCCCCATGTATTCAAGTACGTATAATGAGTCCGTACTGGAACCGGGAAGGCTTTTTCATGTAGATCCAACCTGTCGTATTTCTTATAAATCTCGGCATTGCCCATAATGATGCTGACGGCTTTATCGCGTTTATAATAATCCCACAAGCCGATCCGGATATTATCTTCATCTGCACCATATGCTTGGAGATGCTTAGAAAAAGCATACAATCGATCGGTATCATTAGTGATATCCGCTTTGCCATCACCATTGCCATCCTGGCCCAACCCATCAAAAAATGTGATCGTGAGCGGGTTCACATCGTTTAAGTCAGGATTGAGAGCCCCGCTCCACTTTGAAGGCTCGATGTGGATGCCTATAAAACCTTTTGCCGGCTCTAAATCCCTTCTTGCGGCCCTTAGGCTGTGCTCATATTGATCTGCTCCAGCAAGGTAATACCACGGGATTTGGAGGGCAGCCTCCATATTTTTATATAGCGCCATTCTCCCGGCATAAACATCAGGGGTATCGGCAGCATTGGCGACTTGGCCTGGTGCCAAGATAAACAAACAAGTTATCGTTAGAAGGAATAATTTTTTCAACGGGGCAGGCTCCTTTCATGATATTCTCCGTTATTAAAAGACATCAGTCCATCCATCTTTTATAGTTTTGCTGATTTGGCAATAAACATGAAAAATAAATAATGGGAAACCAACTATAACTTGTATAAATGCTTTTTTATTGTTAAAGTAGGGTGTGTTAATTTCTATAGAATGGAGTGGCATTTTCATGTCTTCTAGAAATAAAGAAATTCTTCGAAAACCAGATTGGTTGAAAATAAAGCTTAATACTAACGAAAATTACCTCGGTTTAAAAAATATGATGCGCGAGAAAAATCTTCATACTGTCTGTGAAGAGGCAAAATGTCCGAATATTCACGAATGCTGGGCAGTGAGAAGGACGGCTACTTTCATGATTCTAGGTGAAATCTGTACAAGGGCTTGCCGTTTTTGTGCAGTAACAACCGGACGTCCGAATGAATTGGACTGGGCTGAACCGGAGCGTGTTGCCGATTCCGTTGTTTTGATGAATTTAAAGCATGTCGTCATTACAGCTGTTGCCCGTGATGATTTAAAGGATGGAGGCGCTGAAGTTTTCGCTGAAACGGTCCGTGCCATCCGTCGCAAAAATCCATTTACATCAATTGAAGTATTGCCGTCTGATATGGGCGGGGTGTTTGAAAATATCAAGACTTTGATGGATGCTAAACCGGATATCCTGAACCATAATATAGAGACTGTCAGAAGTTTATCCGACCGTGTACGGGCTCAGGCCAAGTATGATCGTTCATTGGAGCTTTTAAGAAGAGCCAAGGAACTGTATCCGGAAATACCGACAAAGTCCAGTTTAATGGTGGGGCTGGGTGAAACGCGTGAGGAAATCCTTGAGACAATGGATGACCTAAGGGCCAATAATGTGGATATCATGACGATCGGCCAGTATTTGCAGCCGACTAAAAAGCATTTAAAAGTGCTGAAATACTACACGCCTGAAGAATTTGCCGAACTGAAAGAACGTGCATTGGAAAAAGGATTCAGCCATTGTGAATCAGGTCCGCTTGTCCGTTCATCCTACCATGCGGATGAACAGGTTAATGCTGCGGCAAAACATAAGCAGAGCAAAGGTGAAGAATTATTGAAATAGAGTGAAATAAAGGACCGAAAAAATTCGGTCCTTTTGTATTCAACGGTTATCCATTTTTTGATGGATGTTATCGTGATGATCTCTTGTATCGTTAACCATTTCGCCGTTTTCATTTTCACCGTCACTCATTTTGTATCCTTGAGGCGACTTCAGCATTCTTTTGATGGTCTGTTCAATCGTATAGTCAATCCCTCTGCTGCCGGATTTCACTGTAGCGAAGTTCTCGACATCTTGGGCAAGGGTTTGATAATCATCACTGACATAGACATGATAGTAGCGAGGCACGACGGACATGGCAGTACGTTTAACCTGGTCTGCGGTTTCCGTCCGATCCTTTGCATTGGTATCATATACGACAAGCACTTCCTCATCAGTAACGAGGGTAGCGGCATCATTGACATTTGGAATCTGAACACTCAGTTTAGAGATGACATCAGAAAGTTGTTCACGGTCAATGGAAGCAGCTTTGTTGGAAATGTTACGGCCGTCAATGGTTGCACTATTTGTGCGGGTAAAACCGAAATCATCACTTTTATTGTCATTATTACGATAATCCTCGTCATAATATTGAGTTGGATTATTTACGTTTGTTGGGTTACCGGCATTGTTTTTTGCCCCGAGACCCTGATCTTTATCTTTATCAGCACATCCGGTTAGTGCAATAATCGAGCTTAAACCTATCGTTATTATCGTTTTTTTCATCAATAACACCCCCATAACTTTAGGATGAACATATTTCTCTATTTTTCGCTTAGTAATTGATGGGGAATCAGTTATAATTTAAAGAAGGAATGTATATATGAGAGGTGAAAACAATGATTAACATCAATAACATGACCTATGAAATAATCGAGGATGAAAGGGAAGGCTATAACGAAGAAGCGTTTAAAGCCAGATACAGTGAGATTTTAACGAAGTATGATTATATAGTGGGCGATTGGGGTTACGGGCAATTGAGGCTGCGTGGATTTTTTGATGATTCCAATCAGAAAGCCACCTTTGATACGAAAATAAGCACGCTTAGTGAATATTTATATGAATACTGCAATTTTGGCTGTCCTTATTTCGTCGTGAAGAAAATAAAGAAATAAAAAGGCCAGAATTCACTCTGGCCTTCCATGTTAAGAGTTACCATATCCTTTATATGGAGGCTGTTCGTCTTTTTCTGATTCATCATGTGTCGGATGTGCCCCAGGATATTGTCGAGGCATACCCTCATGTAACGATTTATTTTCATAATTAAAGGCACTTTGATATCGTTGCCCTTCCTGCCACGGGGTATTTTTATTCTGAACTGGTTCATCTTTTGCTATGGCTGATCCAAAAGGTCCTTCGGGAAATTCTTCAGGAATTAAATAATCCCTTTGTTTTTCGACATTGGAAAAATCGTGGTATTCTTCTTTGTCCAAGATAATCCCCCCTCATGTAATCGGTCTTACACTCAGTAGGTTTCCCGTTTAAGCTAAAAAACTTCAGCACTCAGACGATTTCCATTAAAAAGTGACGAAGTTCTTCGGCTTCCGCTTCCGACAATTGAAAGGCATGCTCAAGATAGCCTTCCTCTTCCAAATCATCAGGCCCAATAATCGCGAAACGGTTACTCTGCATATTTAAAACAAGCTTCTTTCCATAGAAACGATCGGTTGCAGTAATGGCCAAATCGAATCTTGATTCCTCTCCCATGAAGCTTATGAACCGGGTTTTTGAATCAACGACGTCATTGTATAAATAAAAGCGATCTTCCATAGTATCATTCCCTTCGTATCTTCACATTTGTAGTTCCATCATAACAAAGTGACTTCAATAGGGGAACAGACATTTTTCGGGGCTTCCGGCTGAAGAACTTCGCTCCGGCAATAATGGCATTCATCGATTAAATGAAAATGGCAAGAATATAAATGGAATCGGGGAGTGTGCGTCTGGAAATGCCCCCCTTAGAAAAGGCAATGTGTGGTTGAAGGAATTGAGAGTAAGGGAGAAGCTATGGTATTATCAAGGAATAAGGTTGGTTCGGTACAGCGTTTTTGACTATGCCGCTCATTCAACCAATGATTCCCTATATCATCTTAGATCAGAAAGGATCTGGAAAAAATGTACTTTGTAGACCGCCAAAAGATTGAACAAATATTAGGTTTTCTCGAAAAGCAGCTTGGACTTTTTGAGGGGCAGGATAATTGGGATGGAGACCATTCGGAACTTATCGCTGAAAGGCTTATACAAACTTCCATCGATTCCGTGTTGGATGTAGGAAATGCGGTAATTGATGGTTTCATTATGCGTGATCCAGGAAGTTATGAGGATATTATCGATATCCTTCAAGATGAAAAAGTGATTTCAGAAGAAAAAGCGATGCAATTCAAAAAGGTTTTGCCATTAAGGAAAATGCTGGTTCAAGACTTCATTGAAGTGGATCACAAGGAACTGCATGCCGTATTTTCGGAAAATATCGAGGCATTCAAGCAATTCCCTGATTTGGTGAGGAACTATTTAACGAATGAATTGGGACCTGTTTCAGCTTTTAAAAACTAGCAGCGTTAGGAAGGCGAATTTCAAATGAAGTCGTATAAAGGATATTTAATTGACTTAGATGGCACCATGTATCGCGGAACGGAACAAATTGCGGAAGCGGCAGGGTTTATTAATGACTTAAGGAAAAGGGATATCCCTTATTTATTCGTCACCAATAATTCATCCCGGACTCCGGCACAGGTAGCGGATAAATTGAGAAGCATCGGCATATCGACGGAGGATGACCAGGTTTTCACGACAAGCATGGCCACTGCCAATTACATAGCTGAACAAAAGAAAGGTGCATCGGTCTATGTGGTGGGTGAAGAAGGCATAATCGAGGCTCTTAAGGAAAAAGGAATGAAGCTTGTGGAAGAGCATCCCGATTATCTGGTCATGGGCATCGACCGCGGCATCAATTATGAAAAGCTGTCAAAAGCCTGTCTTGCTGTAAGAAATGGTGCTGTTTTCATTTCGACCAATGGTGATATTGCCATTCCTACCGAGCAAGGCCTTTTGCCTGGGAATGGTTCCTTGACCTCCGTTGTTTCCGTTTCGACCCAGGTACAGCCGATTTTCATTGGAAAGCCAGAATCCGTCATAGTGGAGCAAGCCCTAAGAGTATTGGGGGTTCCTAAAGAAGAGACAATCATGGTTGGAGATAACTATGATACGGATATCCTTGCCGGCATTAATGCTGGGATCGATACACTGCTTGTACATACTGGCGTAACGACAAAAGAACGTTTAAAGCAATATAAGGAGCAGCCTACGCATGTGGTGGACACCCTTGACTTATGGCGCTTTGAATGAAAAAACCAGGTCTGCGAATGCAGCCCTGGTTTTTTTCATGTCGTCAATATCATTCGTTTACTATTCCGCATTTTCGGTTCTATGGGCAAGCCGGCTTGAAGCGGCCGCGGCAATTGCCCCAACGATATCATCTAAAAAGGTGTTCACCTTACCTGTGCTTTTATCGTTTAAATATTTTAAGATACCCGGCTTTTGTTTATCGATGAAACCATAATTGGTGAAGCCGATGGATCCATAAACATTCACAATTGAAAAAGCCAATATTTCATCGACCCCATATAGGCCTTCATCTATTTCAATGATGCTCAGCAGAGGCTCCTCGAGCAGTTTTTTCTCAGCCAGAATATCCAACTGTATGCCGGTAAGGATGGCATTTTGGACCTCGCGTTTTGAAAGGACCCGTTCGACATTGTGAAGGCAATCGGACATTTGGAGATTTTCATGGTAGCCGGATTGTAAATACATGACAAGCTCAGCGATATCCTCCAATTTCACTCCTCGTTCAATTAGCCATTTCCGAGCTGTTTTTTCAGACATTGATTGTTCAATATTAGCCATTTCATCACCCATTTCTCTATATTTTAAAGGGAGTTCTAATGCAGGTAGTTTGATTTGATTAAACTGAAAACCTATGGAGGATGTTCTGATTGGAATTTCTAATAAGGTTTCGATAATCATTCAGAAAACGGGTTATTCCACATATATATAAGAATATGATGTCCAATATTTCTATTATATCCATTTGATGAAGGAGGCCATTCCATGATAGAAGAAATCATTTTTAATAATTATGGCATACAGGTGGAGCTTGAAGAAGCCAATGTCAGGTTTCCAAGCTTCCGCTCAGGAAATATGGTGTACAGTATTGTTCCCATTGAAAATATGGAGCAGGAGGAATTAGTGGAACGGTATAAAATGTCTCAACATCTGATTTCACAAGGTGATCGTCACGTATCCGCCTTTGTCCTTGCCAATCATGGAAGTTATGTTTCGGAAGCGGATGAACAATTATTCATCCTTCTCGCCAATCAGGCATTGGAAGGTCCGAGAAATTTCAATCCGGGAAGACGTCTGGCAAGATTCCATCAGCGTGGGAGAACGATTAATGAAACGATTCGAACTTGTTCAAGGATCGGTAAATGGAAAGAACTCTGGGAACAAAGGATCGATCAGTTAGAAAAGATTTGGCGGGATAAGCTCAACGCCCATCCTGATAACCAGTTTGAAAAATTATTTATAGAAACCTTTCCCTATTATATGGTCCTAGGTGAAAATGCGATTCAATATTTAGTCGACACGGAAATTGATGATACCCCGCAAATTGTCGATAGCGGAACGGTATGTTATGAACGTTTTTTACATGATACCTGGAAAAGCAATAAGTGGATGAAAAATCCGTTCGATTGGGTATTCGACCACGGAACCAGGGATGTCGCTGAATGGGTGAGGGAACATTATTTTCAAAATGTGCATACCCATCAGCGGGGCATTGGCCATTTCTTTCACGAATACCAGTCCATAGAACCCTTATCCAGTTTTTCAGCCCGGTTGTTATATTCGAGGATGCTGTTTCCCATTCATTATTTTGAAACGGTGGAAGAGTATTTTTCAAAAACGACGGAATCAAGGTCGAATGAATTGGAGGATAAAATAGCTTCGATCACGAAATCCTCCCAACAATATGAGTCCTTCCTCAAACATTTTTATGAATTGGCAGAGGTCCCTGCCAAGCATTATGATTTGCCTAAAATTGACTGGATTTAGATAAAAACGGGAAAGAAATATGATTCATTCTTACTTACTATGTTATGATAATAACAAGATTTTTTAGAATAATTAGATATTTAATCACTGCGGAAGGATGGGATCATGAAAAGATTGATGATGGCCGCCGTTATAGCCTTTTTAATCATCCAAACGGCGAATCTTGCGAAAGCTGAATCGAAAACAAGTTGCGAATCGACTCAATTCAAGATTGTCATGAAGTCTGAAGCGGATGTGAAAGAAAAGGCGTCGGCTGCAAGTAAAACGTTAAAAACGTATAAGAAAAATAAAGAATTATCGGCAAGCGGGAGAACTGGAAACTGGTATGAAATCTGTCACGCAAATAAGTCTGCATATATCAATATGGCAGATGTAAAAGAGGTTTTCAGTACTGATGAAAAAGCGCTTCTGAAGAAATTCGATAGGAGGAAAGGCGTTAACCAAGTTGTATCGGCGACAGGTAAATCGATGAGTGATACGAAGGTAACGATCCAAACTTATGAGAAGAAACAAGGGGAATGGCGCCGGGCATTGAAGAAGATGGAGGGTGTCATTGGGAAGAACGGCTTCACGAAGAGCAAAAAAGAGGGGGATGGGAAATCCCCGGTTGGAATTTATTCCTTTGGTACGGCCTTTGGAAGCGAAACGAAGCCGGCCGGAATGAAAATGGGTTATAAGAAAACGACCAAATATGACTACTGGATTGATGATCAGACATCCAAGGATTATAACAAGTGGAAAACCTATAAAGGAAATCCTGCAGTTAAATGGAAGTCTTTTGAAAGGATGAATCATGAACTGTATAGGTATGGAGCGGTCATCAATTATAATACGGATCCCATCATAAAAGGAAAAGGCAGTGCAATCTTTCTCCATATATGGAGAGGGGGTACAAAACCGACGGCGGGATGTACAGCCACGGCCGAAAGGAATGTCCTCAGTTTACTGAAATGGATGGATCCCGTGCAAAAGCCACATATTGTAATGGGTACAAATGATTCATTGAAGAGCGTTAAGTAATAATCATCAAAATGGTTTTCCCATAAAAAAAATAAACGTTACCCGTTCTTACTCGTTCAAGGGATGGACGAAAAAAGTTCGTGCATCCATCTTTTCTAACTATTGATAATTATGTGAATTAAACTTATAATGTCTACTATACAAATACAAATGTTTTCTACAGACAAACAGTTTTTAAGGGGGAACCAAAATATGAAAGCCATCTCGATCGGTTTATTGGGGTTAGGTACAGTCGGATCAGGAGTCGTACAAATCATTGAAAGCCACCAGGACAAGCTCATGCATCAAGTGGGCTGTTCCATATCCATTAAGAAGATACTAGTGAAAGACACGACGAAGGAGCGGCTTGTCGCGGTCGAAAAAGGAATGTTAACGGACAATCCTGAGGATATCCTTTCGAATCCCGAGATTGATGTTGTAATAGAAGTGATGGGCGGAATCGAAGAAACACGCGGCTATCTAATAGAAGCGATAAAAAATAAAAAGCATATCGTTACGGCCAACAAAGACCTAATGGCCTTACATGGACCGGAGCTGTTGGAATTGGCCACCGATAATCAATGTGACTTGTTCTATGAAGCAAGTGTTGCAGGGGGAATTCCGATTTTACGCGGTCTTGTCGATGGGTTATCTTCTGACCGCATCACGAAAATGATGGGAATCGTCAATGGAACGACAAACTTCATTTTAACGAAAATGAGCAAGGAAGGCAGAGCTTATGATGACGTATTGAAGGAAGCCCAGGAGCTGGGATTTGCTGAAGCCGATCCGACAGCCGATGTAGGCGGATTGGATGCGGCCCGTAAAATGGCAATCCTATCAACACTCGGGTTCTCAATGAACATTGGCTTAAATGATGTTGAGGTACAGGGCATTACCGAGATATCAGAAGAGGATTTGAGATATAGCAAGAAGCTTGGTTATACAATGAAATTGATCGGGGTCGCTTCCAGGGCAGGGGATAGGGTCGACGTAAGTGTCCAGCCTGCACTTCTTCCGGAAGCACATCCGTTGGCATCGGTAAATAATGAGTATAATGCTGTATACGTTTATGGGGAAGCCGTAGGGGAAACGATGTTTTACGGACCGGGGGCTGGCAGTCTTCCTACTGCGACTGCAGTCGTTTCGGATATGGTGACGGTCATCAAGAATATGAGGCTGGGCGTAAATGGCCGCAGTGCCGTTGCACCTCAATACCCGAAACAATTAAAAGATGCCACTGAAATTTTCGCTAAATTCTTCATTCGGTTACATGTTCAGGATGAAGTTGGCGTTTTAGCCAAAATCACGAATTTATTTGCCGAGCACGGGGTAGGATTCGATAAAATCCTTCAATTGCCGCTGGATGAAAAGGAATCTTCCGAAATCGTATTAGTTACGCATACTGCCACAAAGGCTGCATTTGAGCAAATAATACAGAAATTACATGATTACAATATGGTAAGAGAAGTGAAAAGCACATACAGAGTTGAAGGAGAGGACATCAAATGAGCTGGCAAGGACTTATAAGCACGTATAAAGATTTTTTACCCGTCAATGAAAACACGCCTGCACTAACCCTTTTGGAGGGCAATACACCTTTAATCAGACTGAATCGTTTATCCGAAGAGTGGGGAATCAACTTACATGTAAAATATGAAGGAGCAAATCCAACTGGGTCATTCAAGGACCGCGGAATGGTCATGGCCGTCGCCAAAGCGATAGAAGAGGGCAGCGACACGATCATCTGTGCATCCACAGGGAATACATCAGCAGCTGCAGCAGCTTATGCGGCCCGTGCCAACCTGCGCTGTATCGTCGTCATCCCGGAAGGTAAAATAGCCATGGGCAAACTTGCTCAAGCCGTTATGTATGGAGCGGAAATCATCTCGATCGAAGGCAACTTCGACCAAGCTTTAAAGATTGTCCGTTCGCTTAGTGAGAGTTCACCGATAACTCTTGTGAATTCAGTCAACCCATACCGGATTGAAGGGCAGAAGACAGCCGCTTTCGAAATTTGTGATGCTCTCGGCTCCGCACCGGATATTTTGGCGCTGCCAGTCGGGAATGCAGGGAATATAACGGCTTACTGGAAAGGCTTTAAGGAATATAACGAATCGAAACAAACGGGCCTTCCTGAAATGAGAGGGTTCGAAGCTGAAGGAGCGGCTGCAATTGTCCGGGATAGCATTATTGAAAATCCAGAAACGATCGCAACGGCCATCAGGATTGGAAATCCTGCAAGTTGGAAGTTTGCAGTGGAAGCGGCAAATGAATCCAAAGGCAAAATTGATGAGGTGACAGACGAAGAAATTCTGGAAGCCTACCATTTCCTTGCTAAAAAAGAAGGGGTATTTGCAGAGCCGGCATCATGTGCTTCCATTGCAGGTATCTATAAACAATTAAAAAGCGGTGAAATCAAAAAAGGAAGTAAGATTGTTGCTGTATTGACTGGAAATGGATTGAAGGATCCGAATGTGGCAGTCAATACAAGTACGATTCAACCTACATTGCTGCCAATGGATGAAGAAGTCATTTTAGAACATCTGCAAGGTGTGAAACAGGCATGAGTGCGGAATCAGAGATGTTCTTGATCCGTGTACCAGCAAGTACGGCCAACTTAGGGCCAGGTTTCGATTCCATCGGCTTGGCGCTGGGACTTTACTTGGAAATACACGGATCTCCATCAGATCATTGGGAAGTCGTCCCGCTTTCAGAGGAAATGTCTGTTTTTCCAAGGGATGACCGTAATTATATCGTCCAAATTGCCAAGGAAACGGCGGCTTCCTATGGAAAGGAACTTTCCCCATGCCGGCTTTTCGTCTCAAGCGAAATTCCACTGGCGCGCGGGCTTGGAAGCAGTGCATCTGCCATTGTGGCGGGAATTGAATTGGCGAACATCGTTGGTGAGCTTCATTTATCAAATGAGGAGAAGAATAGGCATGCTTCCCTCTTTGAAGGGCATCCCGATAATGCGGGGGCATCTGTGTATGGTGGATTGGTTGTGGGCCTTCATACGGAGGAAAGGACGGATGTCGTGTCATTTCCAATCGAGGGAGTTAAGGTGATCGCTGTCATTCCCCATTTTGAATTGCTTACTGAGGATTCAAGAAATGTCCTTCCGAATTCGCTTTCCTATAAAGATGCGATAAGCGGGAGCGCAGCCGCAAATGTAATGCTTGCAGGAGTTCTATCGAAAGATTGGAAACTTGTTGGTGAAATGATGCAAAGTGATCGTTTCCATCAGCCATATCGAGCGGAGTTGGTCCCTCATTTAGCGCTTATAGAAGAAGTCGTCCACAATGAAGGCGGATTTGGTGCGGCATTAAGCGGAGCAGGACCAACCGTTTTATGCTTGGCATCTCCAGAAAAAAGTGAAGGTTTGCTCACTGGATTGAAGGATAGATTTCCGGAATTCCATGTGAGGGAATTGGAAATCGATAATGATGGAAGTTATACGGCAATCCTTTCTGAACAGGAAAAAAAGGAATTGAAGTTTTTGAAATCGTGAGCCGTGTTCATTTGCCATATAAAAAAGCTGACCCGTGTCAAGCCGTATCAATTCATTTGATAGGGCAAAAGCCGAGTCAGCTTTATTTTTATTACAGTCCGCAAAAAGATTCCGGCCTGCATGAAAAAAGGTTGAACGTGTATAGATGAAGTGATCCTTCATCCATACGCTGCATGTTATTTAAAGGGCTATTAGAAAACTTGTTCAACTTCCACTACACCAGGAACTTCTTCAAGAAGGGCACGCTCAATCCCAGCTTTTAGCGTAATGGTCGAACTAGGACAGCTTCCGCAAGCTCCTAGTAATCGTAATTTTACAATTCCATCTTCTACGTCAACTAGTTCACAGTCACCGCCATCACGAAGAAGAAACGGACGAAGCTTATCTAGGACTTCTTGAACTTGAACTTCCATTGTTTGTTCAGACATTGCAATCGACTCCTTTCCTAATCATATTATAATGCGAAGGTAATAAAAAATCCAACTGTAACTTTGCGGAAATATAATCTATATTATTCTGGTATGATGGAAACAGGTGAAGTTTTAAACATTATTCAAATGAAGCAACTATAATAAACTGAAGGAGGAAGAGTATGGTAAGGAAAGATATTGAGATAGAAGTGTATGGAGCGGAGCAAATTTGCGCCAGTTGTGTGAATCTCCCCTCTTCGAAAGATACCTGCGAGTGGCTTGAAGCCGCTTTAACGAGAAAATTTCCTGAGCAGCCATTCAAAATATCCTATATAGATATGTATAACCCACCAGAAACATTGAAGCAAAAGAGCTTTGCCGAGAAAATGATCGAGGAAGATTTATTTTATCCACTGGTCCTCATCGAAGGTGAAATCATTGCGGAAGGAAATGTCCGTCTCAAAAAAGTGGTGGAAACTATGGAGAAATATGGATACTCAGTGCGAGTGTGATATATAATGGAAGAAATAAGAAAAACTGACCCATGAATGGGCTGCATGCAGCTCATTGGGCCAGTTTATAATCAACCGTTATGGTATTTATACATCCACAGAATGCCTGATTTCATTAGGCGTGCCACTCTGCCGGTGATTGGGCGATTTGCAACAAGACCAAAACCTTGTTTCTTCCCAAGGGAACCTAATGTTCCTTTTAATTTCATGGTAGGGAAGCTTTCAGGAAGTGGTTCATTTGCCCATTTCTTCACAAGGACTTGGACGATTTGCTCAGCTTGGGACTCCGCTAATTGAGCACTAGGTGCATGAGGCAGGCTCGCGCAGTCGCCGACTACAAAGATGCTGTCATCATTAGGAAGGAAATGCTGAGGAGTCAGAACGGCTCTTCCTTGACGGTCTTTTTCAATATCCATATCGCGGATGATCTTGCTTGGCTGAATTCCAGCTGTCCATACGATGACGTCGCTTTGAACGGCTTCGTCGCCATTGTAAAGAAGGTTTGGTTCAACTTTCGTAATATTTGAATGATGGACGATTTCGATGGTATGTTTATCGAACCATGATTCGACAAAAGTACTTAATCTTTCTGGGAAAGCAGATAGAATATGCGGTCCACGGTCAAATAGCTTAACGTTTAAATCTGAACGGCTTTCAATCAATTCACTTGCAAGCTCAACACCGCTCAGTCCGCCACCAACGATAGAAACGGTTGCACCGGCACCTAAATTATTCAAAGCTGAATATGTGCGGCGTGATTTATCGATTGTTTGGATACTGTAAGTGTGTATGTCTGCACCAGGAATATCGTGGTATTTGTCTTCGCAGCCAAGGCCAATGACTAAATCATCATAAACGACAGGATCTTGATTTTCTATAATGACCTGTTTATTTTCCATGTCGATGGAAAGTACTTCTCCGTATACGTTCTTCAAGCGAGGATGTTCAGGAAATGCAACACGGATGTGCTGATCTGGAATGGTACCTGCTGCTAAAGCATAATATTCCGTTTTTAAGCAGTGATAAGGATTACGGTCGATAAGCGTGATGCTCACATTTTCAGGAAGCTGATTAGGCAGCAATCTTTGCAACATGCGCATACCACCATACCCGCCACCAAGTATGACTAGATTCTTCATATGATTTTTTCCCCTTTATTTGATCTCTTGAAAAATTTGATTAGCACTTAACTATAGGATTCCCCGAAATGGTCCCCTTAAAAGTTTAATTAAATATATATACCCCAATTTGTAGTAAGAATAAAAAATTAGATAATTTTCTTTTTTTACGTACCCCGACAAAAGTATAACGAATATAAAAGGAAATCACAACCGATATCTTGAAATAGGCTTATTTTTTATGCGTAAATATTGACTGTTAATGGGAAAAGTAATAAGATGGGTTGTTAGTAACTGTGAGGTGAAACAATGTACCCGATTATTGAATTTTGCGTAAGCAATCTAGCCAGCGGGGCTCAGGAGGCTCTCGAAAGATTGGAGCGGGATCCGAATTTGGATATCATAGAATATGGTTGTCTGGGATATTGCGGCAGATGCTCCAGTAACTTATATGCACTTGTAAACGGTGAAGTGGTTTTTGGTGACACAACGGATGAATTGGTAGATAAAATATATAAGTACATTGATGAATTTGAAATGTCTTAATCATCAACGGCGGATAAAAGGCTGTTCCTGGAAGGGACAGCCCTTTTTTTATCAGTGCTGCAGCATAGGGGTGGATTGTTTCCTGAGTCCGTTTGAATTCCTGGCCATCTGGATGAGGGAGGTTTCCCGGGCATTTTTTTGGGGCACGAATGGAAAGTACTTGATGGCTGCCTTTTCATTGCCTATCTTCCTTGAGATTTCTCCAGCGAGATAGGATCCTGGCTTCGGATACCTGGGTGCCGCTGAAGTCCCCTGTTGAATACGATGCTTCATATTCCTCTAGGGCGAACTTAAAAATCTTTCTTCTTGTTCCTTTTATATAACCAGGCTATCCGTAAACAGATTCCAGCAAGGACTATATGTTTTTCCTTTTTTAAAGCTCCGTAATAACTCGCCAGCTTGTATGTATTGATCGCGTCTTTAATGGATCTTTCTTTGCTAAAATGATGGGGAACCCAATGGGAGCTGACTTTTTCCAAAATGATTTCCATTGTAGTGGGGGGAGTACCGGGAAAAATCCTGGAACAAGAAAAGCCGCAGTGAGGGCATACAAAAATATTATAGTAAAGTGAGTTTACGGCTGAATCAGCATGAATGGGACAAAAGTCCGTGTCATATTTAGCTACTTTTACAAAACGTGACCGTACCTTTTTATTGGACGATTTTGTTTGCATAAAAGGCAATGCATGATTTTGTCTTATAAAGGATATATACTTTCGATGGTGATTACCCCATATTGTATTTTTGGATTGGATTCAATGAATTGATCCATTATACCTATACCTATTGTTGTTAACTAATCTTAGTTGGTAAAATAGGTGGGGGAATATGAATTTTTCCAAGCTGGAAAATTGAGCGCGGGAATTTCTTTGGTATATACTATAAAGAGAAATGGTTCTATCTCACATATTCAGAAGAAGGAGGGATTTATTGTGAGTGAAGTTGTTCAAGTAACGGAAGCTGCCGCTTTTCAGATAAAAGAAATGATGAAACATAATGGTGAAGAGGGTTCCTTTTTAAGAGTGGCCGTTAAAGGCGGAGGCTGCAGTGGATTATCCTACGGAATGGGCTTTGAACAAGAGCCCGGAGAAAAAGATAGCCAGTTGGAACAGTTTGAAATTAAGATCCTTGTTAATGCCGAGGATGCAGATATATTGAATGGAACGGTAATTGATTATAAGCAAACGATGATGGGCGGAGGCTTTACGATCGAAAACCCAAATGCCATCGCATCATGCGGTTGCGGGTCTTCCTTCAAAACGGCTAAAAATGCCGGTACGCCGGAGAACTGCTAAGTAAACTCCAATACATCGGAAAAAGGGGGCACTTTAATAAGTGCCCCCTTTTTTGTTTTTTACAAGAGGGATTAGGATGGTCTCATCCTAACACGAGACCAGTTTAATGGCTCCATTCTTATCCACAGCTGTCGTTTTATCCGGCCCAGTTTCGGGTCCGGATCCGGCGGCAAAAATGATGGCTTCCATGTTATCCACTGCTTTATCCACATTTCCCTCTAAATCTGCAAGGATTGGATGCCCGCCGAGTTCTTTCATCGTTTGAGCCTGTTTCTCTTTCCTGGTCATCCCGTATTCGGTCATTTGCAATTTTTTGATAATTCCCCAATGATCTGCTTTCCGTTCGTTCCGTTGGCCCCTGCAATTAAAATATTCTTGGATGCATTCCCCTTTCATGGCTTCTTCTACTCTGTACCCATAGAATGAATAGGGTAAGCACTGTGGATAACTAATTGAAAAAACTTATCCACAATCATCGAATTGGGGACAAAAAAACCGGCCATGAAAGCCGGTTTTTGCGTACTATAATTAAAACATGGAAGAACTGTGCATCGGCTGAACTTTTGCTTTTGGGTCAATATATTGTTTGGCGTGATTGACGGCAGTGGGTGCCTCACCAAAACCACTGGCAATCAATTTTACTTTGCCATCATAGGTTGCAATATCGCCTGCTGCATAAATACCCGGGATATTCGTTTCCATTCTGGAATTCACCAAAATGCTGTTCTTCTGGATATCAAGTCCCCATTCCTTAATGGGACCAAGAGAAGAAACGAAGCCGTAATTGACGATGACTGCATCTACATCCATGGTCTCTGTATCGTCACCATTTGTATCCTTGATGACAATTGTATGGATACGTCCGTCTGTACCAATCAACTCTGCAGGTATGTATGGAGTCTTTATTTCCACTTTTGAATTTTTAAGTGTTTCTACACTATGTTCGTGGGCACGGAACTTATCTCTTCTGTGAATGATGCTCACTTTCTCGGCAATCGGCTCCAGCATTAAGGCCCAGTCCACTGCTGAATCCCCACCGCCGAAGACGACCACTTTTTTGCCGGCAAAATGATTGAGGTCATCGATGAAATAGTGAAGGTTGCCGTTTTCATATTTTTTTGCATCTTCAATTTCGATGCGGCGGGGTTGGAAAGCCCCATTTCCAGCTGTGATGATAATCGTTTTGGAGTAATGGATTTCTTTATCAGTCGTTAACTTGAACACTCCATCGGCTTGCTTTTCCACTTCTTGAACGGCTTGCTCCAGGACGACATCCTGTTCGAACTTTGCCATTTGTTCTTTCAAATTATTCACTAGCTCCTGAGCTCGCACTTTGGGGAAACCAGCGATATCATAGATGTATTTCTCAGGATAAAGGGCCGACAATTGTCCGCCTAATTGTGGCAGGCTCTCGATGATTTTTACGGATGCCTGTCTCATTCCTCCATAAAATGCAGTGAATAATCCAACCGGGCCTCCGCCAATGATTGTAATATCATAAACTTTTTCATTAACTTCCAACGTTATCCCTCCGATATACTAGGTTTGCTGAAATTTATTCTCTTATTTTAACATAGATGATCTTTTAAAAAACGGAGAAAGTTAGAAAAGTGGGAAAGTTTTGACTATATTTGTGCAGTTTCCTGATGAATGTTCTGCATCCGCTTTCAAATCCGGGTGAAATTACCCTTTGCCAATGTTGAGCATATCGTATAAATATGGTCGCAACTGGGTGAAAAGTAATGTTTTTCGGCTATATTTTAACCCGAAAAAGTTCGGTTTGTTACTTGAAAAAGGTAAGGAAAAAGACTAATATTTACTTAGATATCATTTGGTAAATTTTTTATGAATTTTTTATGACATTTATGAAGTGTTACGTGAAATACGTCACAAATGTATAAGAGTGCTTTTTATAATGGAAATTATAAAGATAGACAATATATTTTAGTTATGGAAAGCATCACAAGAAAATATCGTAAAGGTGGAAGAATACTTTTGAAAAAGCCAACAATCGTTGTTTTAGGAGCAGGTTATGGTGGATTGATGACTGTTACTCGCTTACAGAAGGCGTTAGGTCAAAATGAAGCAGAAATCGTATTAGTTAACAAAAATGATTACCACTATGAAACAACATGGCTGCATGAAGCATCAGCTGGAACGCTTCATCATGATCGTGTGCGCTATCCAATCAAAAGTGTCATTAACAGCAAAGTTAAATTCATCCAGGATTCAGTTTTGGGAGTGAAAACGGAGAACAAAAAAGTCATCCTTCAAAACGGCGAAATTTCTTATGATTACTTAGTGATTGGTCTTGGACCTGAATCGGAAACATTCGGAATCCAGGGGCTAAAAGAATATGCTTTCTCTATCTCTAACGTGAACACGGCACGTAAAATCCGTGACCATATCCAATTGCAATTCGCGACGTACAGTACTGAGGTCGAAAAGAATGAAGACCGCTTGACGATCGTTGTTGGAGGAGCAGGATTTACGGGTATCGAATTCCTTGGCGAATTGGCTAACCGTGTCCCTGAACTTTGTAAAGAATACGACATCGATTTCCAAAAGGTCCGCATGTACTGTGTGGAGGCAGCCCCAGCCGTCCTTCCTGGCTTCGATCCGGAATTGGTGGATTATGCAGTATCTTACCTTGAGAAAAAAGGTGTGGAATTCAAAATCGGCACACCGATCAAGGGGGCGACTCCTGAAGGCATCATCGTGGCAAAAGGCGAAGATGAAGTGGAAGAAATCAAAGCGGGCACCGTTGTATGGGCAGCTGGAGTACGTGGAAACTCCGTGATAGAAGCTTCCGGTTTTGAAGCTATGCGCGGACGTATTAAGGTGAATCTTGACATGCGGGCACCGGGGCATGACGATATCTTCATCGTAGGGGATTGCGCTTTGATCATCAACGAGGAAATTAATCGTCCATATCCACCTACTGCACAAATAGCGATGCAGCAAGGTGAAGTCATTGCGAAGAACCTGACTAAATTGGTTCGTAACGAAAGCGACCTGGAAACGTTCACTTTCGAAAACAAAGGAACTGTATGTTCACTCGGTGAAGATAATGCGATTGGTGTTGTCTTCGGCAAGAAAGTTACAGGTAAGACTGCATCATTCATGAAGAAAATGGTTGATAACAGGGCATTGTTAATGATTGGCGGAGCCTCACTTGTTGCTAAAAAAGGTAAATTCAACGTCCTTTAATTTTTTCGATAGATCAATAATGGCCATTTGGGGATTGTCCCTGAATGGCTTTTTCATTGGCAGCCCATCCATCGATGAGTGTGTCAT
>NZ_JBFUIQ010000041.1:0-32512 GCF_056401795.1 Peribacillus sp. P4_D6 | reverse complement strand
CGATATCCCCAAGAGCTTTCTGGAGGGCAAAAGCAGCGGGTCGCGATTGCCAGGGCGCTGGTGATTGAGCCGGACATCCTCTTATTTGACGAGCCATTGAGTAATCTTGATGCCAACTTAAGGGTGAATATGAGAGTCGAGATTCGCCGTATCCAACAAGAGCTGGGGATTACAACGGTATATGTTTCCCATGACCAGGAAGAATGCTTTTCGATATCCGACCAGGTGGCGATCATGAATAAAGGGGTCATCGAACAGCTTAGTGACCCCGCGACCATTTACAAATATCCTGAAACCAAATTTGTCGCGGACTTCATCGGCTTCAAGAACTTCATTGACTTCGATAAGCGGACAGATCATGACGGTAAAATCGAACTGAACAAATCTGGATACTCATTTGTGCTGCACAAAGATCCGCAGATGAGCAATTCAACGGGAAAAATAGGCGCCATCAGGCCGGACGATCTGTTGATCAGGGAAAAAGATAACACGGGAGCTGTTCAGGAAAATAGTTTACCTGGCCGGGTCAAGGTAAGTACGTATCTTGGAAGAAGCTATCAATATGTCGTTGAAACTCCAATAGGGGATTTCACTGTGAACAAGGAAATGGCGGAATCCTACCGGACGGGTCAGGAAATCATCCTTGAAATTCCGAGAAACCAGATGGTGCTTGTTGACTAGCTTAGGGGGGAAGTTATGCGAATGGATATGCTTGTAAGGGATATCAACGTGTTTAACAGCTATTTTAAAAGATTCATTAAAGGGAATGCAGCCATCAAGGATGGAAAGTTCTATTATATTGGAGAACGTGAATTGGATGCCATCGAGCCGGATCGAATCGTCGATGGACAGGGGAAGTATATGGTTCCAGGTCTGATCGATATCCATCTCCACATTGAAAGTACGATGGTGACGCCTGCGACTTTTTCCTACGGGCTAATCAAAAATGGCGTGACGACGATCGTGCCGGAACCGCATGAAATGGCCAATGTTTTCGGCATTTCCGGTGTGAAGGAAATGATCAAAGCAAGTCAAGATTGCGTAGCGGATATGTTTTATGCCATCCCGAGTTCCGTTCCTGCGACATCGATGGAAACAACAGGCGGTTCGATCGAAATAGATGATATAGACGAATTGATGCAAACGGAGGACATTATATGTCTCGGCGAGATCATGAATTACTATGAGGTCATAACCGACCCGGATTGCAAAACGAATAAGATCTTGTCCCATATCCGTTCCCGTTATCCAGATTTGATCATAGAGGGGCACGTTCCAAAGCTGCTCGACTTGGACCTGCAAAAGATTATTAATGCCGGAGTGAATTCAGATCATACACACCAGACCGTGGAAGGGATGGATGCGAGGATCGCTGCCGGGATGTTCATTGAGATTCAAGAGAAATCAATGACTGAAGAAGTGATAGATTACTTGAAGGAAAATCAGGTGGATGAACATTTCTGCTTTGTCACCGATGATGTCATGACCGACTCTTTCGAAAACAGAGGACATCTGAACGTCCTTTTAAAGAAAGCCGTTCAAATGGGGATGACTCCGGAAAAAGCCATTTATGCATGCACCTATACACCTGCACAGCGGATGCGGATGCATGACCGCGGCGCCATTGCACCTGGAAAAACAGCAGATTTCCTGCTGCTATCGGATTTGGAAACATTTGAAATTGAACAAGTATACAAAAAAGGTGAATTAGTTTATGAATCTTCACGCCCATATGTCCAAGAAGTGAAGGAAGAACAATTTCCTGAACATTTCTATCAAAGTGTGAAGCTTGCGGAACTTACTGAAAACGATTTTAACATCACGATCCCGGAAAGTCTTGAAAGCAGCAAGTGCCGGATCATAAACGTGCAGAACGGTTCTACTTTCACATCTGAAACCCATGATCGTATCGAAGGGAAGGATGGTCAATTAAGCTGGGAAGAAAGCCCTTATGGTTTAATCGCCACATTCGAACGATACGGGAAAAACGGTAATCGGGCGCACGGGTTGATCACCGGCGATGTATTGAAGCGTGGAGCTGTCGCCACAACCTATTCGCATGATAACCATAATCTTCTGGTGATAGGCCATAATAAGCAGGATATGATGATTGCCGCTAACGAAGTGATAAGGAAGCAAGGCGGTGTCTGCTGCGTCCACGATGGCAAGGTCCTATCGATGATTCCCCTGCCGGTTGGAGGGATTCTTTCCGAAGAGCCGATGGACATCGTATCAAAGCAAGTTCAGCACCTGACAGATGCACTTAAGTCGTTAGGCTACGAACATTATAATGTCATCATGTCATTAAGCACCTTATCGCTTCCTGTCAGCCCGGCTCTGAAAATAAYCGACCATGGATTGATCAACGTGAACGAAGGGAAAACAGTCCCTCTCATGATGAGTGATGAAGCTTAAACCGAAAAGGGGATTATCCAATGGATAATCCCCTTTCTTAATGCATCAAATGTTAGCTGGGTTTGTTTTTCATATAATTACCATTAGGGGAAAAATATGATAAAATAGAGGGACAACTGAGGATAGAGTGGTAGGTCACGCTTTGCTTTTCCATCTAATGATAGATTGGAAAGGAGGTGACCGCTTGATTCATTTCTTATTGAACTTGATTACAGATATGGGTAAAGAGATATTTGTTGCTGTTGCAACCAGTCTTATCCTGTCTATGTTCGCCAAGAAACGGAAAAAGAACCACTCATCCTCCCAAGATGGCAATGGTTCTTCTTCTGACGATTAATTAAGTTAGTTGTGACCAACCACTCTTGCTAGTTGTCAGCCTCATGTTAGCGCATGAGGCTGTTTTTAGTTTATGTCAATATAAGGATAACATACCCCGATTTTAAAGTAAATATTCAGACAATGAAAAGGGGAGCACTATGGGCTTGGCTGCATTTTTTTCTTGAATCTTTTAATGAAACTTTGGAAAATCGCAAAAAACGAATTGACTCTTTCTTACTGATATGGTATATTAATTCCAATCTAAGAAAAGGTGTGGTGTTTTATGTCGGGAGTAGGTATCAACTAATTTAGTTGAATAAGGTATTTAATCACTGATTTGTCAGTGGATTACGTATGCCTTTTTTCACAGTGCAATTCTGCATTGTGAATACCTACCTTAAGACTGCTTCCTTTTCCATAATTCGTGTAACATGCAGGTGTTACGGCGAAAAGCATGGTGGGATTTGTCCTATCATGCTTTTTTGTGTACGCAGGTCTATTCGAGCTGCCCTATTTGTTATCGATTTCAGGTACTTATCCATAGATAAGGCCGATGCCCGCAGGAGCTTTCTACTCAAATGGCTTGTTCATTTGTAAAGGTAGGGGGACCATTGCGGGCATTTTTTGGATTCGGGAATTTTTTAATCACTCACTCATTCAAGGAGGATCATTAGATGAATACAATGACTTATGAAAAATTACAATATATCCAACTCAAGGAAATGGTTAAAAACCATTGCGTAAGCGGTTTAGGGAAAGCGTTGTTGGATCGGCTTAAGCCGAGCGGCATCTTGAAGGTCGTTAAAAGCCGTTTGAACGAGACCACGGAGGCAAGGAACTTACTGAATGCGGAAAGCCATATTCCCTTAAAGGGCATTTCACATATTGGCCTCCATATCGACAAACTGGAAAAAGGAATGATTTTGGAGCCGTCAGAGTTAGTGGCGATATCAGACTTCTTAAGAGGCTGCAGGAATATTAAGAAATTCATGACCGATAAAGAGTTCTTTGCACCGACACTGCATTCCTACGCCCGATCCATGACTGAATTCAGGAGCATCGAAGAAGAAATCCAATTCACCATAAAGGGAAATGCTGTCGTTTCCGAAGCAAGCAAGGACCTGAAACGGATCAGGAACCAAATCATCAAGACAGAAAGTAAAATAGAGGAACGGCTGAATAAGTTCTTGAAGAGCGGAGCCAATAAAGAGTTCATTCAGGAATTTTTCATCAGTAAAAAGGATGATCGCTACACCATCCCGATCAAAGCCTCCTATAAAAATCAAGTGGCCGGAACGATCGTGGAAGTATCCGCAAAAGGGGCTACCGTGTTCATTGAACCTGCCTCTGTTACGAAATTGAATGCAGAATTGGCCAGCTTAAAAGCAGAAGAATCGATGGAAGAGTATCAGCTTTTGGCCACATTATCCGGAACGGTTTTCGAACAGCTGAAACCGATCAAAATAAACATCGAGTTAATCAGTCAATATGACATGATCTTCGCAAAAGCCAAGTTCAGTAAAAGCATGGATGCCATCGAACCGAAAATCAATGATTACGGTTATATTAAATTAACGGGCTGTAAGCATCCACTATTGCCGCAAGACAGCGTACCTTTGGATTTTGAAATCGGTAAGGACTATCGCAGCTTGATTATCACAGGCCCTAATGCCGGGGGAAAAACTGTCGTCCTGAAAACGATCGGAATCCTTACATTGGCCGTCATGTCAGGACTGCATGTTGCCGGTAAAGAAGGGACGGAGCTTGCCGTCTTTGACCAGGTATTCGTCGATATCGGTGATAATCAAAGCATGGAAAATGCACTGAGCACGTTTTCATCGCATATGAAAAACATCTCGGAAATCATGGGGGCAATAACCAATAACTCCTTGCTGCTGTTCGATGAAATCGGGAGCGGAACGGAACCGAATGAAGGAGCCGCATTGGCGATTAGCATCCTTGAGGAATTTTATCAAAGGGGATGCATAACCGTTGCGACGACCCATTATGGTGAAATCAAGCGCTACTCGGAAATACACAGTGATTTCATGAATGCCGCCATGCAATTCAACAGTGAAACACTTGAGCCAAAATACAAGCTGTTGATCGGTCAATCCGGCGAAAGCAATGCCCTTTGGATAGCCAAAAAAATGAATGTCCGTGAAAAGGTTCTGCAAAAGGCAAAGCTCTATATCGAAAATAAAGACTACGATTTGGAGCGTGTCCAGGAAAGTAAAATCAAAAAAGCGAAGCCAGCGGCCGTTCCTAAAGAATCATCTTATGAATATGAAGTCGGCGACAAAGTGAAGGTAAGCGAACTGAATGGATACGCGATCGTTTATAAGAAAAAGGACTCCTTCAATAATGTCGTCGTACTTTTCGAAGATACCTTCAAGGAAGTTCATGCCAATAAGCTCGAGCTTGATATAAAGGCCGTCGATTTATATCCTGAAGGCTATGATCTCGATTCTTTATTTGTCAGCTACAAAGAAAGGAAATTGAACCATGACTTAGAACGGGGATCGAAAAAGGCGCTAAAGAACGTAGCAGCGGATATTCGGAAGAAGCTTGGTGAATAAAAAGGGGTGGATTTTGAACAGGAAAAACGGGTGATTTATGAAATTGTAATAAAGTGGTTGTGATAACCCGTGTTCCACAAAAAAGTTAGACATTGGCAGGGTATGAGTTCTGTATGAACAGGGCTCATCCCCTTTAATTTTGTCTTAATTTCTCGTGTGGAGAAAGAGAATTAGGCTATGGACGCAGATATGAAAGGTTGTTAGTATCACCTAAATATTTAGCTTCTTAAACCTTTTGAATGATCAAACATCTTTAAAATATATCCCGCACGAAAAGAGCGAAAAAGGAAACGGCTATAACATTTATAAGCGTGGAGGAATAGAACGCTTCAAAGAGATACAAGCCCTTCACAGCGAACAAAACTGGAGTATGAAGCAAATAGAACAATACTTTGCTACTGGGGGGGAATCATTTAAGCCAGAACCAGAAAAGAAAGCTGGGGAATTGATCGCGGAAGAGTTAAAAGCCATACGTGAAGAAATGGCGGCACCTAGGGAAGAAAATAAACAAATGAAAGAACAGCTGGATAACCAAGAAACTATCAATAAAGAGTTTGTTATCCCAGGTATCCAACAAATAAAAGGTGAAGTATCTAGCATTAGAGGAAGTATAGAATGCGATAAAGAACTGGATGAATCCAATAGGGCAGAAAAAGAAGCTAAACAATTAATAGCAGCAGCCAACGAAAATCCGGATACTAACCTGGATAAACAAAAAAAGGGCCTCTTTGCTCGACTTTTCGGAAAGTGAACAAAGAAACCTTAGGCGTCTTCTTTATAGGTATTTCTTTAATGTAAAAAAAGGTAATTCAGCTGAATTACCTTTTTTATTAATGTTAGAACTTCCGGTAAAGTGCTTTATGTTAACTAAATTTCTATTTTTGCTTTTTTTATAGACGACTTACAAACGCAAAAACCGCGTTTTTTACTTGACACTCCCAAATTGAAAAATTCTAATGGCTCTTTTATATATTTATTTAGTAAATTAATTAAAAGTCTTTAACTTCTAAATTAATACCATCTACTTTATCTTTATAGATAAAGAATGAAATTAAAATATTGTTATCACGATCAACGTATTTAATTAATTTGTCAGCTTGATCACTTGAGCGTTCTATATAATTTTCCCCATAGATTTTAATTAAATCTTTTACAGATGTACCTACTGAAACATTTTTAGAAGTCTTGGAGCTAGAATCAAAAGCTTCAATTCTATATATAGTACTATTTTTTTTCTTATCTACAGTAATTTGTTTATTTACATTTTTATCAATGTTGTATATTGTATAACCCGGATGACTAACATCTTTACTAATAGAAAAAGAATGGTTCTTTTTATAGTTTTCCAAACTGTCTAATAAATATATATTATCTATATTTTCTTTGGATAAATTTGTGGTTTTTGTTTTATATTCATAAAACTTATAGGCTGCAAGAGAACTTATTACTACCAATATGATTATAGTCAATGACCAAAAAACATTTGTTTTTTTTATTTTCCCCAATTTTAAAAACTCCTATAAATTATTTTGAAGGGCTGAACCAGCCTGTGTGTTTGTGATAACCATTTGCGTGGCCTACGATATCTCCACAATGCCCATTTTTAGATGCAGGTTTTGCAGCACAATAGGGATTAGATCCATAATCTGCAAGACACTTGTTAGACTTACCAAGTGATACATCGCAATCACTTTGAAAAAAATTCCTAACCGCAGCCCAGCTTGCTTCGTCTTCATAGTATTTTCCGTCTCCTTGAAAGCCATTAAATCTATTACAATGAAGTGCACGTCCCCTTGAAGGTAATTGCTTATCGTCTAGATATGGAGCTTTTGCTTTCATTTCTCCAACTTGATCATTGCTTACTGCTGTGTTTTCAGTAGTATCATTACTTGTTTCTTTTCCCATGGAATTAAGTATATGATTTAAATTAATATATTCTTCGATAACAATAGGTTCATTGCTAACTTCAACAGTAGTGCTCAGTTTTTGCTCATCTTCTTTTGAATTTTTTCCACTAGCACTTAATTGTTCAGTTTCGATTTTAATATCTTCACCGTAACCTTTTTCTACAGGAACTTCTACTACACCATTATCATCTGTAGTATAAGGTTTACCATCAACTTCAATTTCTAAGTCTTTATAAGTTACAGGTTTTTCTAATTGATTTGAGGTAGGATTATATTCCCATCCTCCATTTTCATACATGTCGATGATAGAGCTATCTGGGTTCTCAGGTAACGTTATAATAAGGCGCTTAACAGTTTGAATTTCCAACTTTTTCTTAACTTGTTCAGAATCTTCAGCAAAGGCGCTTGTTGTTGTTACCAGAGGCATTAAAATTAATAATAAGATTGCAGTAGCTTTAATTAGTTTTATACAATTCTGTTTCATATGTGATCTCCCTTTTTAATGAAAAGTTGGTGTTCCATAGCCGTTTGTCTCATTCCACTTAGAAGCATTTGTCATTTCAACCAACTTTATATATATCTCTTTATTACTAATCTTTGGATTTAATTCTTTTAATCTAGCAATAATTCCACTCATGAATGCTGTACTAAAAGAAGTACCATCAACATACAAATTTTTATATCTATCTATTATTTTTACTCCGGGCATATTAAAATCTAATTCGTTACCGTAATTAGAATTGAACCACCTTTGACCTAAGAAATCATTAGCGCCTACACTAATTGTGTATCGAGATGAAGCTGGATATAATACTCGAGACTTTCCCTCATTACCGGTTGAAGCGACTAATACCGTGTTATGTTCATAAAGTTGTTCTAAGATTGGTTCAATAGTTGACATTACTGAATTAAAACCAAAGCTCATATTAACAATATCTACTTGATTTTTCTTAAGCCAATTAAGCGCATTTTTTAAGTCATGTTCTTTTAATTGTCCATCTTCGTCAACAACCTCTATTAAATATATCTCTGCACCTGGAGCAATTGAACTGATGATACTAACTACCTGATCTGCATGAGTAGATTCAACAGGAGTACTATTATTAGTATGGTTAGACAAGAAATCATATTCACCCTTCAAGTTTGTAATTCTTTTAAACTTGATTTCTGTATCTAAAATTGCTATTTTAACTCCTTTTCCAGTACTTTGATTATTATTTAGGCCAAGAAACTCATTTGGCCATGTTTTTAGGTTTTCATAATATGTAGAATTAGAATTTGGTAGCTGATTATTTTTTTCGATAGTATAAGGTATGGTTGAAATCAAAATCCATATTAAAAATAAAAGTACAAACTTAGTTACTAAACTATTCTTTAATTGCATATTTAATTTTATGTTTCATTTTTAAAACATTTACTATATCTAATTTTTCTTGGAAATAGTTTTTACTCATATAAACATTTAAAATCTCTTTTTTATTCTTTTTTAAATTTAATAATGTATCATCCGATTTTGTAATTCCGGTTACTATTATTATTTTATGTTCAGAGCTATGTTCTTCATTCATTACGTGAATATAATCTCCAATCTTATTTTGAGAAAAATCTTTATTATACTCATTATTCAATGAAAATATATCTTTTTCTTGAACTACTAGAGAGTCTTTTTTAATAATATAATCAATATTGTTTTTTTTATGTAAAGCATTTTCTATTTTAGACAACTGCATATGGTTACCGCTAATCACTTTAACCGTTATTAAAAAATCCCCATTGTTATTTCGTTCATCTTCGAGAAATTTGGTTAATTTCTCATCATTTAAAGTGTAGTTTTGAGCTAATTTTCTTACATAAATATAATCTTCAACAAACTCTTTTGTTTGTTCATCAGCTAAATTTTTTTTACTACTATCAAATAATTGAATGTAGGGAAGTTGTTCTAACATTTCCTTACTAGAAGGTGATGCTAAATTTAATTCTTCCACTTCTAAATTAAGTAATTTTTCATTTATTAATTTGTCGGCTAATCTTTTCTTCTCTTTGTTATCTAATGTATTGATTAATTGTTTTTGAGTAATATCTCCATCATCTAAAGTAGCAATAACCTTATTTTCATTTTTGTAAATCTTCAATAGTGTAAAGGTTTCTAATACTAAAATGATAGATATGATTAGAATAACAATTTTTGTTGCGTGTTTTTTCATGTTGATCTCCTTTGTCTGCATTAACTGTTACCGTTTTTTTAATTTCACTACAGTACTACTATCGTAGAAAAGGACTTATTTCAAGCCCGTATTACTCAACTTTAGTATATATTTACATCCTTCGATAACCAATTAATCCAAAATAGTTACAAAATCATGCCCATCTAAATACTTTAACCCAAAGAACCCCCTTCTATTTTGTATTTCTACCAATTTATACCCACGTTTCATATATTAACCTAGCAATAATTTTATTGCAATATACTAACAAAAAAGGTAGCGTTTGGATCGTTAAATCAACCTAAAGTACCCGTTAGTTGAAGAAGAATAGTCCCATAAACGTTTGTTTATGGGACTAAATAATAGAAAACAAAAGTTACACTTTTTATAAAAATTGAACTTAGAAAAAGTACTGGTATTCCTACAACAAAATAATAAATACCTTTGGGCATATACATATCAAAGAAATATAAAAATAATACTACCCAGAGAAATAGGACAATATATTTGTTTAATTTTTTCATTTTTGATCAATCATCCTTTAAATTAATTCCTAGAATAAAAATCACAGTTTACTAATCCTTGTTTCCAAAATAAACGATTTTAATAGTCGGTGGGTTCCAAATATGACCAGTACAATTTCAGAAATGATACGGTTCTCCTTGTTTAGAAGGAGCGATGACGTCATTACTTTCTCGTGTGGATCGTTACCCGTTCTAAATAAGAATACATAATATGAGCGTACTGTTGTTTAAAAAATGTAAGTTTAGATGATTACATTTGGCAGTAGGATCATAGTGAGGTGAAAAAGTTTGCGGTTTCTTTCAGCTTGAGTTACAATCAATTACGGATATTAAAAGTCTGTAATAGTTTTAATTATGAGGTGCATCAATGAAGTATTCAAAGGCAACCAATTATGCACTACATACAATGGTGCATTTAACGATGGAACCAAAAGGTCAGGCGGTAAGCGTGGATCAGCTGGCGTACATGCAGGATTTGTCCCCGACGTACTTGTCGAAGATATTGACGAAGCTTGTGAAGGCAGGATTAATTGAATCGGTGCCAGGGGCAAAAGGCGGCTACAGTATTTCACGCCGCGCGCAGGACATTTCGTTTCTGGATGTTATTGAAGCGGTGGAGGGGCAGTCGGTGCTGTTCAACTGTGGGTTTGACCATGACGAAAGCGAATGTTTAATTGAGCGTGTGATGATCGAGGCGGAAGGCAACATGAAGAAAGAACTGGCTGAACGAACGATTCAAAGCATTGCGGAGCGGATAGAAAAAAGACAATGTCATGAGGCAAAAAAAGAAAAATAAATTTTTTTGCACAAATTAAAGATATTAAGGGTCTTTAATAGATTTTATAATGAAGGAGTGTTTCATGTGTTGGATTGTGTAATTATTGGCGGAGGACCTGCAGGACTGAATGCCGCATTGGTCATGGGGCGTGCTGGACGGAAAACAATTTTGTTTGATGAGGATAAACCCCGTAACCGGGTGACGCAGGAGTCGCACGGATTTATCACACAGGATGGCGTAAAGCCGTCAGAGTTCAAGAAGCGGGCAAGAACGGATGTCCAGAAATATCCGTCCGTCTCCCTTAAGAAGGAGCGGGTGGAGATTATTGAAAAAGCCAGTGGTGTGTTCCGGGTTCAAACGAAAGGCGGAACGGATTACATGGCGAAAAAMGTGCTTCTCGCAACAGGTCTTCGGGATGTCTTACCGGAGATTCCAGGCATACAGAATGTATACGGAACGAGTGTTTTCAGCTGTCCTTTTTGTGACGGCTGGGAAATGCGCGGCAAAGCATTGGCGGTGATTGCAGAAAATGAACGGGCCTTTCATATGGGAAAACTGCTGTCAAACTGGAGCGGTGATGTAATGGTGTTTACAAATGGCTATCAGGTGCTTGATGAGGAGAAGGATATTTTGGCTAGACAGCACGTGACAGTCGTGGAAGAAAAGATTGAAGATCTTAAATCGAAAGGAGGGAAGCTGACATCGATCCGGCTGCAAAACGGACAGGAAATCAAAAGAGAGGCAGGTATTGTGGTGACAGACTTGGTGCAGTCCGCTCCTTTTGCGGAACAGCTCGGCTGCGAAATCACTCCGCACGGCGGGATTAAAGTGGATTCATTTGGACGAACAACGGTTGAAGGGGTATATGCATCCGGAGATACATCACTCAGCACGCCTTCTCAGATAGTTATTGCGGCGGCGGAGGGCAATAAAGCGGCGGCAGGAGTCATCATGGATATAGTTGAAGCTGCATTTCTTTTGGAGGCATAAAATCCTTTTTTAAAAGAAAGAGACCATTTGTAAAGGAGAATGAAGTATGACGGAAATCTGGGAATCAAGTTTTATAGAAAATTAAATGATGTGGGGACTTGAACCTTCAGACTCTGCAATCTTGACAAAGGATTTTTTCCTTGAAAAGAAAGTTAAGGATCTATTGATTCCTGGTATTGGTTATGGCAGAAATGCCAAGATTTTTACGGACAACGGAATACATGTAACAGGTATCGAAATTTCAAAAACAGCGATTGAATTGGCAAGGCTAAATGAGCTTAATCTTAATATTTTTCATGGTTCAGTAACCGATATGCCTTTTGATAACAAACTTTATGATGGTATATTTTGTTATGCMCTTATTCACTTATTGAATAATCGTGAGAGAGATAAGTTTATTAAAGATTGCTATAATCAGGTAAAGCCAAATGGATATATGATTTTCACCACTATTTCAAAAGAGGCCCCAATGTTCGGTAAGGGCAAACAACTGGGTAAAGACTATTTCGAGATAATGGAAGGGATAAAAATGTTTTTTTATGATTCCGATTCTATTAAACAAGAGTTTGGAAATTATGGACTGATGGAGTTTTCGGAAATTGTTGAGCCACATAAGAATATGCAAAATAAACCTCCATTTAAATTTATCATAGTAAAATGTCAAAAAGGACAATTATAAAAAAACAAAAATAGTGAATTGTTAATTGATAAGGCTTATGTGTAACCTATTCACCAAGGCCTTAAATTGCTTACGCATTCTATTTGCTCGCGGCCGGCGACAAAGTGAATGCGTAAGCAAAAATACAAAAAAGCCTCTTTAAAAGGCTTCAGTTATTAGATCTAAATAAAAAAGTTGATTGGAATGGAAGGTACGAGACTCCTGCGGGAAAAGCGCGTCAAGGGAGACCCCGCAGGCGCAAAGGCGCCGAGGGCGGACCGCCCGCGGAAAGCGAGTGCCCTACGTTCCAATCAACGTTCAAGTTGTTTATGTCTACAGGCTGAAGCCGCTCTTAATGACAGGCTTTTTTTTGCGTTTTATCGCCAAAGTCTATTTTATTTAATTCTTTTACTTCTTTCATTATATAAATTGATCAATTCTGCATTTTGCTCATTCATCTTTTTCACATTCTTGTTAATTGTTGCCAATTCCCAAAGTACAGCCAATCCAAAGATTAGCATTAGCGTTAGTAAATCCATTGTTGCCCTCCTATTGATGTTGTGTACCTTTAATTAAGTGTTTCTTCTCACTTGGATTCATTTTCTCAACCCGGAAAGGCAAGTTCTTTCTTTGAAAATAATTGTTTTGAATCAAAGCATATATCACTAAAAAAGTTCCGAGTAATTCGTAGGATGATAGTGATCCCCCTTGGATGAAAACGATGGCCAACGTGGTGATTGGAACTAAATTGATAAATAGGATTCCATTGATCGGCGTTAAAAGTTTAATGCCTAAATTCCAGCTTAAAAGGGCAATGGCACCAGGGAATATAATCATGAAAATCATCTCGCCATAAATGGATTGGATAACCTCTGCCGTAGGGACGGACAGGCCCATTGCCGTTGCGAGGAATGTTATGATGGCTGATACGGCTGTTCCTAAAATGCATGTTAAAGTCGAATAGCGAAGTGTTGACCATCCGTTAAAATGGTTGCCGCCCATCGTATAAATAACCCACCCTATAACCCCGATAAGAATGAAAACGATAGGGATGATGCTATCTTTCAATAAAAATATGAATGATAAGCTGCCATTGGTAATGACAAGAATGGCCCCTATCAAGGCAAGGAACATGCTGGCGATGGTATACTTCATGGGTCTGGCATTTTTGAAAACCCACAGAATTAAAATTGAAATCATGGGCATTAATGATTCCATGATAGAAGCAACAATCACCCCGTTATGCCCCAGTAAGTCTTGACCTGCGAAAATGAGAAAGTTGTAGACAGTGAACGCCATCGTCCCAAAAAACAATAATTTCTTTCCTTGCCCTTCCAGGCTAAAAGACTTCTTACCCTCTTTCATTAAAAGCAATATCCCTAAAATGACGCTAACAGCTAAATATCGCAAAAAAGCGAAATAAAAAGGATCAATATACATTAAGGCCCTTTCTGCAACTGGAAACATCGCTCCCCAAGAAATGCTGGCAGTCAAACATAAAAGTGCACCGATTAAAACTTGATTTTTTTTCATAAAAGCTTCCCCTCAAAAATAATGATTGATTTAATTCCTATACACACCTTATGATAAAGTCATTATCATGTAAAATGACTTAAAATGAATATAATCATCATTATTAATGATAGTTGAGAAAGGGGGGCACTTTTATGGAAATGAGGGATTTGCAAATATTCCAGTGCGTCGCTAAAAATGGCAGCGTAAGTAAGGCGGCTGTTGAGTTGAATTACGTCCAATCCAATGTAACGGCGAGGATTAAGCATTTAGAGCAGGAGTTACGGACGCCTTTATTCAATAGGCAAAAACGTGGCATGTCACTAACTGCGGAGGCCAGAAAGATGCTGGAGTATGTAAACAAAATTTTGCTTGATGTAGAAGAACTCAAGCAAGTATTCCTGGATAGTGAAACACCTACAGGGATATTGAACATCGGTACAGTTGAAACGGTCAGCGATCTTCCCAAGATTCTAGCCTCCTATCATAAACAGTATCCAAATGTCGATTTATCCATAAAGGCGGGGTTAACGGAAGACTTAATCAAAGATGTCATTGAACACAGGCTGGATGGCGCTTTTGTTACAGGACCGATCAAACATCCGCTCATTCAGCCTTACGATGTCTGTACAGAAAAACTTGTATTAGTTACAAGAAATGAAACATTTAACCTTGAAGAAATCATAACAGAACCATTTTTAGTATTCAGTCAGGGGTGTGGCTATCGCTCCAAACTGGAACAATGGCTGAGGGAAGAAGAGGTGATGCCCAAAAGGATCATGGAGTTCAATGTATTGGAAACGATCCTAACCAGCGTAACACTCGGCCTTGGCATAACCCTCGTACCACAATCGGCGGTAAATCACCTAACAGCCAATGAAAAAGTCCACGTGCATCCAATTCCGGAAGAATACCGCAATATCTCGACAGTCTTCATTCACCGTAAAGATGCTTATAGGACAAACTCCATGAAAAGCTTTCTGCACACGATTGAAGCTCATCATGAAGACCGGTTCAAGCAAAATCCAGAAACAGCTCCTGAGCTGATATGAAGGATAGGGAAGCAGTAAATCGCTTTACATGGAAGGATAGAGGATCGCTGAATGGGCTACGAAACTATTCATAAAAAAGTAAAACATAAAAAACATGGGGATACTGGGACAGCGATTTAGCATAGTAGGGTATTTATTATTGCTTCGGTTCCTTATGCTTGTCGTTTATTAATCATGTTACTTCTAGAAAGTATTTTGGGAATTATTTAGACAAAAAGCCGACGATTTCGTTGGCTTTTTGTCTGTAGGATCCTTTCAATTATCATACATTCAAGTAACCTTCTTAAACTAAACTGGTAGTTTAGCTACAGAAAAATTGTATTACTTTTCATCAATTGGGAAAAAATATAAATAAGAACAAGAAGGAGGGAACAGAGATGGAAGTAAATATGAGTGTTGAAGAAGTCGTGAATCAAATTTCCGACTTAGTAGAAAAAGAAGGGAAGCTACCTCGAAAGAAAGAGGTAAAGAAGTCAGATCCGGAGTTAATGAAGAATGCATTGTATTATTTTCCTAATTGGGATACTGCAGTAGAACATAGCATTGGATCTTAACCAAAACATATATTTTTCAATTAGTACATATAATGCAAGGGAAGTTATGAAGGCCGCCAATTGGCGGCCTTTTTGAACGTGCGATTCTTTACATTATCATACATTCAAGCACTCCTACTCAAACTATCTATTGAATAGTTTAGTTAAATAAAGATATAGACGCATCAAAGTGAATCAATCTCATTTTTTTTTTCGGAACGAGTGGAGTATCAATCTTTTTTAGTCGATAAAGTCTGATATTTCAATGAAGCGTAGTGTAACTTTTTTCCATATGGGACCGTATAATAATTTGTTAAAACACATGAAAAGAGGGTTCCAATGAAAAAGATATTGTTGATTTTGGCAGCCGTTTTTTTGGTGACAGGACTTAGTGCTTGTAAAGGAGGCCAGGAGGAAAATAAGGAATCTCCGCCAATTTCAGAAAAGCCAAATGATAATCCTAAGCAAATCGACGGGCAAGATGAAGATACTCCAGGTGAATCGGTCGATGATCCGGCAAAAGATCGGCCAAATACGAAAACGGATATGATCATATTGGAAGGTATGGAAGAATCACTCCAATTCACGCTTCATCATAGTCAGGCATTGGGATTCTCAACCTACATCGTGGATGACATGGTCGTTGAAGAGGCTAGTTCTGGTGAAGGAGATGCAATGATTGTTTTTGCGAATTTTGCAGGCAAGAGAAATGAAGATGCCAAAGTTCAGATATTTTCCAAAAGTGAGGGTATGAATGCGACAATAGAAGAACAAGCGGAGTTTGCGAGGGAAGTTGTGATAAGCAACGACTTTGAGATTAAACAGCGATCTGATAATTCGCCTAACCGATTTGATTGGTCTGAGGTGGAATTTGACATTAGTCAGAAGGGCAGTAATTATTCCATATTGGGTACAGTGTCGGTCTTTCAACATGGCGACCGCGTTTACTATGCGATCGTTCAATACCCGGAAGATTATGAAGAAGGCTTCATACCGCGGGTTGTAAAAATGTTTGATGATATCGTATGGTATGAAGCACCTTGATCAATGAGTATCCGGAATTGGGTACACCATTTGACAGATGATGGTCTTATATTTGTCCAAAAAGTGGGCATAAAAAGGAATCCTGTTGAACGGTAGGGAGCTAGTTTGTCTACAGTCTGAGAGCAGCTCTTTGGCTGCTCTTTTTTGTATGATAGGATTGTGTGCTTTATTCGATCAAGAAGGATAAATGATTGGGTTAGAGAATAATTAGTGATAGGGTTTCGAAAAACGAAATTGATAGAAAATAGGTGAAGCAGGTGGAGTTGGATACATTATATAAGACATATCGACCATTTCTTTTTTCCATCGCATACCGGATGCTCGGATCGGTTACCGATGCAGAAGATATCGTTCATGATTTATTCCTGCAGCTTAAGCTTGATACCGACGAAATTAAGGACATGAAAGCATATCTTGCGAAAATCACGACAAATCGCTGTCTGAATTTTTTAAGATCAGCCCGTAAGAGAAGAGAGGTTTACACAGGTCCTTGGCTGCCAGAACCTCGGGTAAACGAAACAGATCAGCCTCTAGATAAGGTCGTAACGGATGAAACGGTTGCATATGCCTTCCTCGTTTTGCTGGAACAGCTTTCACCTGTTGAAAGAGCGGTTTTCGTGCTTAGGGAAGCATTCACTTACAGCTATGAAGATATCGCCGAGATGCTGGAAAAGAATGAAGTGAACTGTAGAAAGATATACAGCCGGGCTAAGCGGAAATTACAGAATGATAGGCCAGTCCATCCGGAGGATACGAAACATGTCGATCTGTTGGCAAAAAAATTCATAAAAGCATCTGCGACAGGAAACTTTGAGGAGTTTTTAGATCTTCTTACAGAAGATGTTGTCCTTGTTACTGACGGCGGAGGTAAAGTGCTTTCTGCATTAAACCCAATTGTAACCAGACAGCGCGTATCCGCCTTTCTTAAAGGCGTTTCTGCTAAAGGAGGCTTCATAGGAGAACTTCTTCCGGTGATGGTCAATGGCCAGGAGGGAATTTTGCAAATGAAAGAAGGAAAGCCTACCAAAGTCATCTGCTTTGAATTAGATCCAAAACAAAAAAATATCCGCAAAATCTTCATTGTCACCAATCCCGATAAATTAAATCATATTCCTGTTATAGATTGAGGGATCTTTTTTTTGGATGTCACAAATCAAACCTCTATTTTGTCTTATAAGTGGAACCTAAAAAGATTTAATGGAGGAGATAGACATGGAACAACGGATTAACTACATGAAGACAAATCGTGAAGTGGTCAAATTAATGATGGGTTTGGAGGAGTACAAGAAAACAACGGAAATCGATAGCGCATTAATCGAATTGATAAAAATTCGCGCTTCCCAAATCAATGGCTGTGCGTACTGCTTGGATATGCATACAAAGGATGCCCGGGCAATGGGTGAAACGGAACAAAGAATTTACTGTTTGAGTGCTTGGCGTGAAACACCATTCTATTCTGATTCGGAAAGGGCAGCGCTGGAATTGACGGAAGCGGTCACGGCCATTTCTGCAAACGGTGTACCTGATGAACTGTATGAGAGGGTCCGCCTGCATTTTGATGAAAAACAATATATCGATCTCGTTACCATAATCATCACCATTAACGGCTGGAACCGATTGGCCATTTCAGCCCAAAACATACCAGGGCACTATAAGCCTGTAATGGAAAAATAATGTCGTTATTAAACCCTCTTGTATGGTTATAAGGGGGTAGAAAAAACAAAAAGCCACGTTTTTCATAAAACGTGGCTTTTAAATTATTTTTCTTTTTTATAAAAGCGTTCACCCGTATCAGGATTATAATATACCCTTGTTTTTTCTCCTGTCACGGGGTCTATATTTATTTCATCTGTCGATTGAAATCCATCAGGAACTTTTACACCGTGATTGCGTTTAAACCGTTTATCATAGATAAAGTAACCAAGTAAAATGCATAAGATAGCTATAATAATTTGTAATATATAGTACCCTATGATGAATTTCATTATATTTTCTCCACAATGACGGCAGTTCCATATGCAACGATTTCGCTCATATTCGTACCGATTTCCCCAGAATCATATCTCATCATTATAATTGCGTTTGCACCCATTTCATTGGCATTTTTTATCATACGGTCCATAGCTTCTTTTCTTGAATCTTCAAGCATCGCTGTATATTGCTTGATCTCTCCGCCTACCAGGGACTTTAACCCTGCCATGATATCGCCGCCAATCCCTCTGCTTCTTACAATTAGACCGAAGGCAGGCCCTTTTACCTCTACAATTTTGTATCCTTCAATTTTTTCTGTGGTAACTACCAACACATTAATCGCCTCCGACTTATTTACTTTATTATGAAATTTTCCTGAACTGAAAGCATAAACAAATGATCCAAGTTCACATGAAGTGAAACATTCCCTTTAGTTACTTTTTTATCAAGCGCAATAATCATTCCTTTAAATTTTAACATAATATAAACTTTATCCCCCTTAACAATGGATAACATATAGCCTTGCAAATCCTTATTTTTAATTTCATGGAAGGGGAAAGATATAACACTAAAATCCTTTCCGGAAATTTGATTTTGCTCGAGAAAAGGCAAAATTAGCTCAGGAGAATTTCTTATATTGGTCATCATATTTACGATAGGAGGTTCGATACTTAGTGTACCTGCGCTGCTTGTCAATTTGGCAAAGCAGGATGCCTGGATTTCCTATATAATAACTACTCTCGTCAGTTGTCCGATTCCTTTTAAAAACGACTCGGATAAAATGATTTCTTTCTATTGAAAAAGCCTTGGTATTTATAGGCTTTTTTTTTAGATTGAATCATATTCTAGCTTTTTCTCCGATATGGTCCCTCACTTTTTCCATGTTCTTGAAATCGTAAAAACAAAATTCGACAAGGATTTCATGGCTGGTGTAAGATGAATGAAAATGAAGAAATCGAGTTTGCCTCCCGTTTTTTTTATGGCTTGTACAATTTGCAGCGGATTTCCGCTACAGGCACTCGCTTTCCGCGGGCGGTCAGGGAGCCTCCTCGGCTTGCGCCTGCGGGGTCTCCCTAGACGCGCTTTTCCCGCAGGAGTCTCGCACCTTTCTCTCCAATCAACTTTGTTATAGCATTTATATAGAAACCATACCTGATGAGTTGAAGGTGTTAGTTTGGGAACTTCATTTAAAATCAATTAGTACTCTTGAACTTTTTGTAAGCCAGAAATGGGGTGAATGCTTTGGTTGATTTATTACCGTCGCTGTTTGAAAAAGTGGGGATCATCGTGATTGCTGCCTTCCTGCTTTCTTATATGAAACCCTTTCGGCAAATGATAGGCCATGAACATGAAATGTCGAAGAAAATCTTGTTTATCGCACTTTTTGGAACATTCGGGATCATAAGTAACTATACAGGAATTGAAATCGGAAATCCTGCCATGCCGGATGGTGATTGGCATGCTGAGATTGCTCCCGATAACGCGATTGCCAATACAAGAATTATGGGAGTGGCTATCGGCGGTCTGCTGGGAGGACCTTTTGTTGGGTTGGGAGTAGGTTTGATTGCGGGGCTTCACCGTTATTTTCTCGGGGGCTTTACGGCGGGGGCTTGTGCGATCGCTGCAATTTTGGCTGGGATTTTATCGGGTCTTTTGGGGAAAAGGCGGCGAAAGCACGGGACGATCACCCCTTGGTTTGCCCTGCCCATTTGCATGGCATTGGAAGCGATCCAAATGGGCATCATCCTGGTGACGGCCAAACCCTTTGAAAGGGCGTGGGAGCTCGTACAAGTAATCGGGATTCCCATGATCATCATCAATGGATTCGGGACTTTACTTTTCATGCTCATCATTCAGTCGATCACAAGGGACGAAGACCGGACTCGGGCCGTACAAACCAATCTTGCGTTCCTGATTGCGGATCAGACTTTGCCCTTTTTCCGGCAAGGCCTGAATCAAACTTCATGCAAGAGAATAGCCCAAATCATCTTGGGGCTGACTGAAGCCGATGCCGTGGCCATTACCAATGAACATAGCGTGCTTGCCCATGTTGGAGCTGCGTCAGATCACCATGTCCCTAAGGTGGGGATAGCGACAGGCTTAACGAAACAAGCCCTTGAGCAAGGGAAAATCATCGTGGCCAAAACAAAAAAGGACATTTATTGCTTTCATGATCAATGTCCATTGCAAGCGGCCGTAGTCCTGCCGTTGCAGGTCCAACAGAAAACGGTCGGGACTTTGAAGATGTATTTCAAGCATCCGGATAAATTAAGCCAAGTGGAACAAGAGTTAGCTGAAGGATTGGCCAAACTATTCTCCACTCAATTGGAACTGGCAAAAGCGGAAATGCAAACGAAATTATTGAAAGATGCTGAAATTAAGGCCTTGCAGGCACAGGTCCATCCTCATTTTTTATTCAATGCAATCAATACGATATCCGTTCTATGCCGGACGGATGTCGAGAAGGCAAGAAGTTTATTGCAGGAGCTCAGTGCCTTCTTTCGCTCTAATTTACAAGGGGCACGTCAAATACTGGTGCCGCTAGAAAAGGAATTAGAGCATGTTAACGCATATTTATCACTGGAGCAGGCGCGTTTTCCAGATAAATATCATATCGATTATCGCATTGAGCCAAGGCTTAAGGAAGTTCTCATCCCTCCATTCACATTGCAGCCACTTGTTGAGAATGCTGTACACCATGCATTTCCACATGTGAAAAACAAAGGTCAAATCATCATCCGCGCATACTTTAAAGACGATGCGATGCACATTGTTGTCGAGGATGACGGAAAAGGGATTCCGGGCGGGAGAATAGATGAATTGGGCAAGCATGCTGTGGAATCGGCTAAGGGAACAGGAACGGCCCTTCATAATATCAGTGAACGGCTGGAAGGGATCTATAAAGGTCAGGCCAGCCTCTCGATCGAAAGTGAAGCGGGACACGGAACCAAAGTGAACATATCAATACCACTCAACGAGAAAGGAGTATGGCAACGATGATGAAAGCATTTATCGTAGAGGATGAACCACTGGCTAGAGATGAATTGAAATATCTATTGAAGAGAAGCAGGCAAGTTGAGGTCGTGGGTGAAGCCGAGGGGATAGAAGATGCCATGAGGGATATCTCCCGCCTTAAACCTGAACTTGTCTTTTTGGACATTGAGCTTGCAGATGGCAATGGTTTGCAGTTGGCTAAGCAATTGGCGGAACTTGACCCCGCACCTTCGCTCATTTTTGCGACCGCTTATGATGAGTTTGCCCTCCAAGCCTTCGAGTTATATGCATTTGATTATTTATTGAAGCCCTTTAATGAAAAAAGGATACGTCAAACATTGGATAAGCTCATGAAGCAGCGTCAAATCGGGAAAGACGAATCCGGAACAGCAGCTCCCGCCAGCCGAATGGCGGTGGAACAGACAGGTAAATTGGCTGTAGAAATAGATGATCGGATCGTTTTGATCGACCGGGATCATATTTTGTTCATAGGTCTCGTGGAAGGAAAGACGGTCATTAAAACCGGGAAAAATGAATATAAAATCGGCGACCCTCTCATCGTGCTTGAAAAGAAGCTCGATAAGCACTCATTTTTACGGGTGCATCGCAGTTTTATCGTGAATGTCATCCATATATCCGAAATACAGCCTTGGTTCAACTCGACTTACAATCTCATAATGAGTGACGGATCAAACATCCCGGTAAGCCGGACGTATGTGAAGGAGCTAAAGCAGCTGATCGGTTTTTAAAAATTTTCATAATTCTGCATTTTAGCTTCGTCATAATGCAGTCCATCCCTCGATATCTGCATTATAACTTGAAAACCCATTGAATTCGCTTTCATTGTGATATCATTTTTTTACGATGTAAGTAATAGAGGGGGTTCAAATATGAATGCGGTTACAATTGTCATAGGCTCCATTTGTATATTAATGATTGCCTACCGTTTATACGGGACATTCATAGCACTCAAAGTATTAAAACTTGATGATTCCAAGCCGACTCCGGCCCATAAATTAGAAGATGGAAAAGATTATGTTCCAACAAATAAATGGGTGGCATTCGGCCACCATTTTGCAGCCATTGCAGCGGCTGGTCCTTTGGTGGGACCGATCCTTGCTGCACAATTCGGGTATTTGCCAAGTTTATTATGGCTTCTGATCGGGGCTGTAATCGGGGGAGCCGTCCATGATGCCGTCGTGCTTTTCGCGTCGATGCGTAAAGACGGCAAATCCCTTTCGGAAGTTGCGAAAGAAGAACTTGGACCTGTAGCAGGCTTCTGTACAGGACTCGCGATGCTTTTTATCATCACGATCACGATGGCAGGACTTTCAATGGTCGTTCTGCATGCTCTGGAAAACAATCCATGGGGGACGTTCGCTGTCGGGATCACCATTCCGATCGCCATGGGTGTAGGGCTTTACCATAAAAAAACCGGCAACCTGAAAGGGGCGACCATCGTCGGGTTCGGGCTCATCATGGCCGCAATTTTACTTGGGCCGAACATTCAAGGAACGGCACTTGGCGACTTATTGACACTTGAGGCGAGCACACTTGCCATCATTTTGCCGATCTATGCTTTCTTCGCTGCCGCCTTGCCTGTTTGGCTGCTGCTGGCACCTCGTGATTACCTGAGTACATTTATGAAAATCGGTGTATTTGCCGCATTGATTATCGGCGTTTTCGTAGTGAATCCAGAAATCCAGTTTCCTGCGTTTACCGAATTCATTAATGGCGGGGGCCCGATTGTAGCCGGTCCTGTTTGGCCATTCATTTCAATCACCATCGCCTGTGGCGCGATTTCAGGATTCCATGCATTTGTCGGATCAGGCACAACTCCAAAAATGTTAAACCGATGGAGTGATATCAAATCCGTTGGTTTCGGAGCGATGCTTGTGGAATGTGTCGTTGCCATCATGGCATTGATTGCTGCGGTTTCACTGCAGCCAGGAGATTATTTTGCGATTAACTCCACACCTGAAGTATTTCGAACATTAGGTATGGAAACCGTACACCTTGACGAACTTAGTGAAGAAATCGGCATTAATCTGGAGGGACGGACAGGCGGGGCAGTTACACTTGCTGTCGGCATGACCTATATTTTCACCGAAATACCCTTCTTTGACAAATTGGCTTCGTTTTTCTTCCAATTCGTCATCATGTTCGAGGCGGTGTTCATATTGACTGCCATCGATTCAGGGACACGTGTTGCCCGTTACTTAATCCAGGACTTCTTCGGTGAGTTTTATAAACCATTAAAACGAGTCGACTGGCTGCCGGGAAACATCTTTGCCAGCGCGTTAGCCTGCTTTATCTGGGGATACCTGCTTTACTCTGGGGACATTAGTTCGATCTGGGCACTCTTTGGCGTATCCAACCAGCTCATGGCCTCGATTGGACTCATCATCGGTGCGACCGTCGTATTGAAAATTGCAGACAAACGCTGGTATATGTGGACATGCCTCGTACCCCTTGCCTACTTATATGTAACAGTCAATGTAGCAGGGTACTGGATGGTGAAAAACGTATACCTGAACCCAGACTCTGCAGGATTCAGCATCTTGAACGGAATACTATCGATCACCATGTTAATCCTGGGCTTGATCATCCTGGTTGCAGCCTTGAAAAAATGGCGGGAACTTTGGAAAATCCCTCAAGCAGAACTATTGAAAAGATCCGCATGAGCATATAAAAAATCCGGGCGGGAAACTGCCCGGATTTTTGTTCGTTATGATGCCCGCAATTAAAACTAATAGACCAAAACCTGAAAAAGGAAAGTATCAATAACCCCAACTTTGTTAATGATAGCAAATGAGGAGGTGTGATAAGATGGCAAAAGATGTTCTATGTGAAGTGAATAATTGTAAATATTGGGATTCTGGAAACAAATGCAGTGCAGATGCTATTTATGTTGTCAGCCATAAAGGGAACCAAGCATCAAATAGCAAAGAAACGGATTGCAAAACATTTGATCCAGAAATTTAAAACATCGGGGGTAACCATCAACTGGTTACCCTCTTTCATTTTATTATTGATAATAAAAATCATTTTCATTCAAGAATATAGAAATTCATTTTATTTTTCTTCATGAAAAGGATATTTGGGTGACAATATCGTGAGTTTGATCGATAAATTTGAAAGTTTGGTCGATATAATTGAAAGTTTGATCGATATCCATGAGAATACGTGCGATAACCCCGTGAATTCGCCGTTTACTCGTGAATTTAAGCAGTTTACTCGTGAATTTGGTCAGTTTACTCGTGAGTTTGGGCCGTTTACTCGTGAGTTTGAGCAGTTTACTCGTGAGTTTGAGCAGTTTACTCGTGAGTTTGAGTAGTTTACTCGTGAGTTTGAGCCGTTTACTCGTGAGTTTGAGCCGTTTACTCGTGAGTTTGAGCCGTTTACTCGTGAATTTAGGCAGTTTACTCGTGAATTTGCACTATTTACTCGTGAGTTTGATTGATTACTTTTGAAAGGGTCAGCCCGTCACCGATTGGGATTAGCATGGATTCCAGTTGAGGGTGTTTGGCCACGGTTTCATTGAATGCCTTCATAAAGGCAGTGTGACGTTTAGGTTCAGCATCCGGATCTGCGACACTGCCCCTTGCAAGTACGTTATCCATGACGATTAAAGCGCCTGGCTCTGCCAGTTTAATGCAATATTGCAGGTAATTTTCATAATTGTCCTTATCAGCATCTATAAAGAAGAAATCAAATTTCTTGTTATTACGAGCGAGTTTTTCAAGGCTTAGCAGGGCTTCTCCGGTCATATAGGATACTTGATCGCCAAAGCCAGCTTTGGATAGATTGCGATAAGCTAACTTTGCGTATTCCTCCTGTAACTCAAGGGAGGTTAATTTACCTTCGCTGCCGAATCCCCTGGCAAGGCAAATCCCGCTATAGCCTCCAAGAGCGCCTATTTCCAACACATTTTTAGCTCCTGAAATGGATATAAGCATGGTAAGAAGTTTTCCAGATGAGGGAGATACCGATATGGACGGCATTCCGTTTTCTTGTATGGACGCAATGACTTCTTCCAAAAGATCATCTTTAGTATAAAATAATGAATCGATATAACTGTTAATTTGTTTCATTCATTTCCATTCCTTTCTCATTGGAAGTTTCCTTTTCTTCACTGCCCTTTTCGGCTGCTTCTTCATTTTCTTGTATTTCGAATAATTGAATGAATTCGTTGATTAACATATCAATCGCTTTTAATTCACCGACTAAGATTTTATGTAGTCGTTAGTTTAGCATAGATGATAAAGAACAGTGTTAATTCGGCTATTATCACAATATTTGGTACCCCGACAAACAAATTAAAAATAAAAAAGACGGCTAAAATCCCTAAAAATAACCCTAAATGATATATTTGCAACCGCTGGTGCTTATATCTATATTGGTGGAAAACAAACGTTGCTGACATGAAATAGAGCAATACGGAACCAAAAACAAAATAGAGGATAAATGAATAATGGACCTCCTGTAAAAACAATAACCTGATGGCTGCTGCAATCATGCTTATAGACATTAAAATAAACAGGTGACCGTAAATGATGATTTGGCCGGAAGATTGTACAGACTTGTCTACTTTCTTGTCCATATTATCGAAATATTGCCACCACATGGCTATTATCAGGGCAAATGAAATGATGGAAAAGGCAATCGAATCCCAATTTCCTTGTTTAGGTTGAATGACCGCAAGCGTGCTGACAAGAGCTTCCCCAAAGAGAATGATGGTAAATAGGCCAAAGCGCTCCAACAGGTGGGCCGTATTTGTAGGAACCTTTTCCAAGCACTTTCTTCCAAGAATCGGGACAATGATATCGACCAGGATGCCCAAATACAACACAGCATACCGAAGCCAAGAATCAAAAAGGACGGAGAATAATGAAATGGCGATTCCAATCCAGAAATACCTTCCCAAAAAGAGTGCTGCCTTTTTTCGAAATCCCTCTTCTATCCGCTGTACAACGAGATATTGGATAGCAGTAACGGCTCTTAAACCAATATACCCAATTAAAAAAGAAAGGTAATAAGGATCAAAATCTGCAGATAAGCTTGATGTCATGATCAGGACAAAAAACATTTGCAATATCAAAAATAGCCGTTGATGAAATACATCCTTTCCAAACCGGTTAATAAATATGGTTTGTCCTACCCAAGCCCACCAGATAGGAATAAAAATCAGCACGAACTTTAATAAATACTCTGGATGGATATATCCATCTTCAACATGCAGTAAAACATGAGTTGCGCCCGCAACGGCCGCCACAAATAACAAATCATAAAAGAGCTCTAACCATGTAACTTTCTTTTCATCCATTTCTGCACTCCTCCCAACGCCTTATAGGTTATAGTATGTTGGAAACATTCAGAAAATGGAAGGGGTCCAATATAACATTGGGGTAAGATATGAAGTTTTTTAAACCCAATATTAAGTTAAGCCAAATTTAGTACATACAAGCGTGTAATTAGGAATAACGTCGCTTTTTTACTTTTGGTATATTGTGGTACCTCATGAGACAAACAGGGAGGGAAGTAGATGACCAGAACCATCGGCCTTATTTGCGGCAGTTTACGGGAAAAGCCTTATAATCGAATCATTGCTCAAATATTGATAGATATGGTTGATTCGCATCATTTAAATCCGCCATCCAGGACGTCGACGGTATCATTATCGTAAGTCCTGAGTACAATTCTGGAATGCCAGACGTATTAAAAAATGCATTGGACTAGGCATCAAAACCTCGTGAGTCCCGTTCTTCCCAAAAAACCAGTTGGCCTTGGCAGACAGTCGGCGGAAAGGGAGCGGATTTCTGAAATCAAGCTACTTCTTCTTGAGGTTTTGTAAAGTTTGAACGTTGATTTCCCTTCCATTTTGATTAGATGAAGCTAAGTTTAGCCCTTTAAAACGCCTCATTCCACCCCCTCAACTTTCATCCCCGAATCCCCTGTATACCTTGTCCTCACTTGCCTCCAAACTGAATATGTACAAACCTTCCAAATATAGCCTGAATTGAAAACTGATTACATGCAGTATTGTGCACAAATGTTTAAAGAGTATATTATTGTGCAGTACCCATGACAACATTCGGACTGAGAAACGCTACATTTTTAATAAGAAGTGAGATATCGTAGAAGCAGGGAGAGGGATTGAGAATGTTTTTAGATGAAAGAAGCGCCAATTTACTAAAACTATTACAGCATTCGCCCATTTCAAAAATGAAAGAACTTGAAGCCCAAACAGGTCTGACGAGAAGGCAGATTCAATATGGATTGAGCAAAGCGAATGACTGGCTCCAATTTCATGGATATCAACCGATTCAATATAATCGTGAAATGGGCTACTCCTTTTCTGAAACAATCAGGGATGAAGAATTGAATGTAAAACTGACAAAACGCAATTATATATTTTCAGAGACAGATAGGGAAAAGGTTTTTTACCTCATGATCCTGTTAAGCCAAGAAGAATTATCCGTCTATCATTTCCAGACGATCACCGGGGTTTCGCGAAATACGGTGCTGAAGGATTTAAAAAGACTTAAAGAGAAAAACAGGGACATATCGCTCAAGATCCAGTATTCCAAACAAGATGGCTAYGTGGTGATTGGGGACAGCCGAACAAAGAGATATATCATTGAACGTCTCGTGCATGATGTACTGAACAGTCCCAATAGTGAATGGATCATGGAGTGCATATGGGGAAATCATGAAAAGCAAATCGGCTCGATCCGGTTGCAGCTTGAAAGGGCTGAACGTAAATTGGGCATCACCTTTACGGATGAACGGCTTCATGAACTGAGCTATTTATTTCTATGTACAGATCAGCTCATAGGAAAAGGGGAAGAGTTACAGGCCGACCAGAGCTGGGCGCCGTTTGTTGCGACGGAAGAATACAAACTGGTCGAGGAGATGACCGGGACGGATGCCTTTCAATCAGTATGGAGCGAAACGGAAAACTTATATGCAGCCTTACATTTATTGAGCATGAATCGAACGAAGGATATTTCCCCTCTTAAGGATGATGAAGTCATTCAACACCTTTTGCAGGAAATCGTGGAAGAGTTCGAGAGGCTGGCATTTGTTCACCTGAAAGACAAAGAGCAGCTATGCCAGCAATTATACGTTCATTTTAAACCGGCATATTATCGCCTGCGGTATGGTCTCCCGCAAATGAATCCGATGACGGGACGGGTGCAGAAGGTCTATCCCGAACTGCATCATTTGACAAAAAAATCCCTGTGGGTGTTGGAGAAAGAGGTTGGCTGTCCAGTATCGGAAGAAGAAGTGGCCTATTTCACGATTTATTTTGGCGGATGGCTGCGCAGGCAAGGCACAACATTGGATGATCGAAAACGGGCGATTGTCGTATGCCCGAATGGTATCGGCATCAGCAATATCCTCATTTATACATTGAGGGAGTTATTTCCTGATATTTTGTTCCTGGATGTTTTGTCCGTTAGAAATGCGGCTGAATACCCGCTGTCATATGATCTTGTTTTCTCGACGGTGCATATGAGAACAAAAGCGGCATTATTCGTTGTACCGCCGATTTTGGAAATGCAGGACAAACATACATTGCGCCAGCAGGTCATGCAGGAATTGTATGGATATACGACGGAAAGTGTGGATGTTGCAGCTTTATTAAAGATCATTTCCAAGTATGCAACCATCCATGAACAGGATCAGCTTGAAAAGGCTTTGAAGTCGAATGTGTATACCCATACACCAAAAATAACCCAATTTTCTTTAAAGGAGGCAGAGAAGCCCGTGTTAGAAGAACTGCTCAATATGCAAACGATCCAATTACAGCAGCAAGTTTCCGATTGGAAAGAAGCGATTCAAGTCGCGGCTAAGCCTCTCGTGGACTTAGGTACCGTCGAAGAACGATATGTGGATGCCATGATCGAGGCCATAGAAACGAATGGACCATATGTAGTGATAACGCCTGGAGTGGCGATTCCCCATGCACGCCCGGAGCAGGGGGTCAGGTCTTTATCCATGAGTTTGCTGAAATTGGACGAAGCCGTGGACTTTGCTCCGGATAAACCGGTTCGCCTGATTATCATTTTGGCGGCCGTAGATAACGATTCGCATCTGCGGGCATTGATCCAGCTCACTCAATTATTGAATGATCCGGCCAATATAGAAGAAATAGTAAGCACTTCAGATAAATCGGTCCTTATGGAGTACGTTCATAAATATTCGAAGGAGGAAGCGGAATGAAAATCATGGTAGTATGCGGAAACGGATTGGGAAGCAGCTTCATCATGGAGATGAATGTGAAGAAAGCATTGACGGAAATGGGGAAGACGGCCGAGGTGGATCATACGGATCTGGCATCCGCAAAAACGGTTCAAGCTGACATTTTCCTGGGGGCAGCGGATATTGTCGGCCAGCTGGATGATGGAACCCGGACGATCGTCACACTGGAGAACATGATGAGCATCCCTGAAATCAAATCTAAATTGGAAATGCATGTAGGATAAAAAAAGGAGAGATTGATATGAAGAAAATCATGGTAGTATGCGGAAATGGATTGGGAAGCAGCTTCATCATGGAGATGAATGTGAAGAAAGCATTGACGGAAATGGGGAAGACAGCCGAGGTGGACCATACGGATCTGGCATCCGCAAAAACGGTTCAGGCTGATATTTTCCTGGGAGCGGCGGATATTGTCGGTCAGCTGGATGATGGAACCCGGACGATCGTCACACTGGAAAACATGATGAGCATTCCTGAAATCACATCGAAATTAACTTCACATCTATAAGAAGAAAACATAAAGAAGAGGGGGAGAGGCAATGCTGGAACTTATCATGAATGACATCTTGGGTACACCTTCCATACTTGTGGGGCTGTTTGCCCTCATTGGACTGCTGTTACAGCGGAAATCCAGTGCGGATGTCGTATCCGGAACGCTAAAAACCGTCATGGGCTTCATTATCATTGGAGCGGGAGCGGCAGTGCTCATTGGCGCCCTTGATATATTCAGTAAAATGTTCGATMATGCATTCAACGTACAAGGCGTCATACCGAATAACGAAGCCATTGTCGCAGCCGCCCAAAGTGATTTTGGGACTTCGACTGCACTTATCATGGTATTTGGGATGGTTGTCAATGTTTTGCTTGCTCGTTTCACGCCATTTAAATATATATTTTTAACGGGACACCATACCTTATTCATGGCTTGTTTACTTGCAGTCACCCTATCCGTCGGCGGGCTCAGCGGATTTCCGCTTATCTTGGTCGGCTCCATTCTATTAGGAGTATGCATGGTGTTGTTCCCAGCCCTCCTTCAGCCATACGTACGGAAGATTACCGGCAGCGATGATTTTGCCATCGGCCATTTCGGTACTATCGGATATTTCGTATCCGCGAATGTGGGAAAATGGTTTGGAAATAAGGAAAAAACGACAGAGCAAATCAAGGTTCCCAAGTCTTTAGGATTCCTGAGGGACACATCGGTCGCTGTATCGCTTACGATGACGATGTTCTTCGTGATCGTCGCATTGTTTGCCGGGCAGAACTATATTGAAACGGAATTATCCGGCGGTTCGAACTTCATCGTATTCTCTTTCATCCAGGCGATAACATTTGCTGCGGGAGTCTACATCATCCTTGCAGGAGTACGGATGTTAATTGCTGAAATCGTCCCTGCATTCAAAGGGATTGCCGATAAAGTGGCGCCGAATACAAAACCTGCATTGGACTGTCCGACCATCTTTCCATTCGCTCCAAATGCAGTGATCATCGGGTTTCTATTCAGTTTCCTGGCTGGACTACTATCCATGTTCCTCCTTCCGGCACTTGGATTGAAAGTAATCGTTCCTGGGCTCGTACCGCATTTCTTCACCGGAGCTGCAGCAGGTGTTTTCGGAAATGCCACGGGAGGCAGACGCGGAGCGATGCTTGGATCGTTTGCCAACGGACTCATCATCAGTTTCCTGCCGGCAATACTCCTGGTCTTATTGGGGGATGTAGGGTTTGAAGGCACCACATTTGGTGATTCGGACTTCGGTGTGGTAGGTCTCTTGATCCTGAGTGTCATGAAACTTTTAGGATTATCCTAAACTGTTATACTGATAAGGTACAGAAATAAAAATATATGAATGAAACCAACAGCCTAAGATCTTATAGATAATGGGCTGTTGGCATTTTATCATCATTCTGATTTTTGAGGTGATTGGCATGGCCAACAAGGCAATTGTGCTCGATTTGGATGGCACGACATTGAACGAAAGAAATACTGTGAATGAGACGCTGGAACAATACATAGGCGTACTTAGGGAAAGCGGTAAGCTGATTTTCATTGCAACAGGAAGAACGCTGGAAGAGGTGAGGGACGTTTTGCCGGCCGGCATGGAGGCCGATGGAATGGTGACCGCCAATGGAATGTCCGTATTCATCGGAAAAGAACAGATTGTCGAGCACGCCCTGTCGACGGAACTTGTCGAAGAATTGGTCGCCAAAGCAGGAGCGGAAGAGATTTTTTACGAAGTTCATCCGAACGAAGGAACACGGATGGCATTACTTAAAGATAAAGACTATATGGTTAAACAAGGTTTGATACCAAAACCTGGGACAGTCGATGAAAATGAATGGCTATCAAGACAGGATGCAGTCGAAGACAAAATAAGATGGTCAGAACAACTGGATATAAAGAGCGTCGCCAAAATCTACTTTTTCAGCAATGAAATGAATACGATTCGAAAATGGAAAGCGGAGTTGGGGAAAATCAAGCAGTTCAATGCCTTTACCACAGCTTCCTCCACCCATCATAATGTAGAAGTGACCGTGGAAGGCATCACAAAAGCAACAGGCGTTCAACTGCTGCTGAAACATTTTCAGCTAGCACCCGAAGAGATCCTGGCAGTAGGCGATGGCGAAAATGACCTCCCGCTATTTAAACTCGCCGGACATTGCGTTGCCATGAAAAACGCCACTGACCTTGTCAAAGAACAAGCCGATGAAGTGACGGAGTATTCATATCGAGAAGATGGACTGTATCGCTTTTTAAAGGCAAAGTT
>NZ_JBFUIQ010000040.1:0-33095 GCF_056401795.1 Peribacillus sp. P4_D6 | reverse complement strand
CAGTTATGGCGCTTTGTGGCTCCAGCTTTGAAACCGGAAGAGTGAAGGGTTACATTTCGCTTCATACCCGGACTGTTCATTCTATTCATCACAGGTATCTCATTTGGATATTTTGTGTTGTTTCCAATAGTTCTGGGTTTCCTAACTTCCCTATCGGCCGGGCAGTTCGAGATGGTGTTCACTGCGGAAAAGTATTTTCGTTTCATGATTAATTTGATCTTACCTTTCGGGATTTTATTCGAGATGCCGCTTGTGGTCATGTTCCTGACCAGATTAGGCATCATCAATCCAGCGGTGTTGAAAAAGTCTCGCAAGATTTCTTATTTCGTCCTGGTCATCATCTCAATCCTGATTACACCTCCAGATATAATTTCGGACATTTTGGTTATCGTCCCTTTACTTGTGCTTTATGAAGTGAGTGTACAGCTGTCCAATATGGTTTATCGTAAAAGGCTTATGAAAGATGAGTCAGCATTATCCGTGACATGAAAAGGATAATCACAGCCTATTGAAAGTAACATTTCTTGGGAAATAATTAATGGAACAATAAAAAGTTGAGGGGAGCCCCCTCAGCTTTTTATTGTGGGATAATACTTTTTGGGAATGTTTAGGGGGTATGCTTTTGCATTTGCCTTCTAACCAATGTGATTATGTAAGGGGACGAAGTTTTAACCTATAAAAGCCTTCTATTTGTCCAATCCTGTGGAATTTAAATTATTTAAATCAAAGTTTTTGTCAACTAATCACAAGTTACATAAGTTGAATATAAACTCTGCAATGTCTAAATGATTATGTAGTAGACCATGAACATCTTCTAGTTTTAAGGGGGGGTTATTTTTTTTATTTAGAAGGAAAGAGGATTCTGGTTAGCGAATAATTGTAATCACTTGAATTGAAAAATGCATTCTTTGTAATAACATTCCAAAATATCGAAAGGTGAAAGGTTCGAATCTTATTATCGTTCAAATATAAATATATATTTAGGGGGGAAAGAGCATTATCAAAATATCGAACAGGATGGTGAGAATGTATGAAGGATTTATTGAAAATTATCGCAGGCAACATTTCCATGACCTTTGCCTATGCTTATTTAATCGTTCCCAATGAAATTATCAATGGCGGGGTAACTAGCTCGGCATTATTATTGAATGCATTATTCGGCTATAACATTGCCATGCTCGCCAATTTGGTTACAGGATTACTGTTAATCGTTTGTTACGTGTTTCTAGGGAAAGAGTACTTTTTTAAGTCGATCGTAAGTTCCCTTAGCTATATGGTTTTTTTTAATTTTTTTTATTCATTGAACATTCATTTTGATATGAATATCGTTTTAGTGATTTTCATTTCGTCGATTTTTATAGCGATAGGATATTATTTATGTATAACTGCAAATGCCTCCACTGTTGGCTTTGACGTGCTCGCCTTAATTTTACATCACAAAAATGAAAAAATAGATATTGCTGCGACAATAAGGATTATTAATCTTATCGTACTGATATTGGGCCTTCTGGTTTATGGTTATGCATCGATTGTTAAGGGAATTGCTTTTACATTGCTTTTTTCATATCTTTTAAAGAAAATGCTGGATAGAAAGCAGAAGGCAGTAACGTCAGCTACGGAAAGTGTGTTGGATGAAACACCAAAGGTAAATAAAGTAAAATAACTAAAATTGGAGACTTAATGGACATCGTTTTTTATTTGAAAATGTTCATTTTGTTATCTAAATATTCTGATTTTTAAATTGACTTTAAAAAAATCAGAGTGTATTATACACATAGAAAGTGGTACTAACATCATGACGTTGTGATGTTAGATTCGCTTCGTTTTTCAAAATAGCCTTAAGGAAGGAGGACTAGTGATATAGAATCTTAAGTTCATAGCGTCATACCCTGTGTTGTTTGAAAATGCCATGTTTCCAGTTCCCACTATCTTTGTGAAAGTGTAAAGGACAGGCAGCTGAAAAGCCTGCTTTACATTCAAGTAGCGATTATCTTAGTTGATTCCCCAAATTATTGAAAGTTGGTGGAGGGTATGAAACATCAACAGGAAGAACTGAAACCAGGTCTGAAACAAAGACATTTAACGATGATATCTTTGAGTGGTGTCATAGGCGCTGGTTTATTCGTAGGAAGCGGTATCATTATTGGTCAAACGGGCCCCGGGGCGATATTATCATATGTTTTGGCAGGCTTGATCGTTGTTTTAGTCATGAGAATGCTTGGGGAAATGGCCACAGTGAATCCTAATACTGGATCTTTTGCGGTTTATGCAAGAGAAGGGATAGGTGAATGGGCCGGTTTTACAACAGGTTGGTTATATTGGTTCTTTTGGGTTATCGTAATCGCTTTGGAAGCAACGGCTGGAGCAGCAATCATTCACAGCTGGCTTCCTTCCGTTCCCGTCTGGGTCATAAGTCTATCATTGATCATCCTATTGAAAATGACGAATATTTTTTCCGTGAAATCGTTTGGTGAGTTCGAATACTGGTTTTCAATCATTAAAATAATCAGTATCATACTATTCCTGTGCTTGGGGGTGGCCGTGATATTAGGGTTTATCCCAACGATAAAACCACCTGGCACTTCCAATCTTTTAAACTTTGGCGGGTTTATTCCAAATGGTCTAAGTTCTGTGCTTGTTGGTGTTGCAATCGTTTTTCATGCATTTGTTGGAGTGGAGATACCAGCGATTGCTGCGGGTGAAACCAGTGATCCGGTCAAATCAGTTAGAAGTGCATTGAATAGTGTGGTTTGGCGAATCCTGATTTTCTATATCGGGTCCATCGCCATACTGGTGACGCTATTACCTTGGAATTCGGCTTCTTTGCTGAAAAGTCCATTTGTCGCCGTACTTGAAATGCTGGGAATCCCTTCTGCTGCCCTGATCATGAATATAGTGATTCTCATTGCATTGCTATCCTGTTTGAATTCGGGATTATATACGAGTTCACGCATGTTATTTTCACTTGCACAAAAGGGTGACGCCCCAAAGCTATTTTCTAAAGTGAGCAAGAACGGTGTCCCTATATTTGCTGTAGTCGGCTCTACTATATTCGCCTTTATCAGCACCATTTTCAGTTATGTTTCACCAGATAAAATCTTTTTCTTTTTAGTGAATTCCTCGGGCGGAGTCGGAATTCTTGTTTATCTGGCCATTGCGGTTTCCCATCTCCGATTAAGGAAGAGAATGGAGAAGGAGAATCCTGGAATATTCAAGATCAAGATGTGGTTATTCCCGTATTTGACTTATGCAACCATCATTTCCATGATTTCCGTGTTAATATTAATGGCTTTTATCGATTCGCAGCGTCCGCAGTTCATCTTTACCATGCTATTTAGCTTGATCGTTATTTGTTCATTCTTTTTCATTCGGCGAAAAAAAGCGAAGTATTTGGAGAATGAATTAAATATTGCTTCTGGTTCCCCTAATTCTGAAAAGTTTTAGCTTTGGCTCTACACCATTGGTTTAATTTAAGGTTACTTCTATGGAATTCCTCAGACAAAATTCTTCAATTCACTAATCAGCTAGAATATGATTCCCATAGAAAAAGAGAATTGTGCCAATAAGTGCTTGGTGCCATCTGTCTTTTAAATCATGAAGGAGGGGTTATATTGAATGGTTTCCGTGTAATAACCAGTGGAGTTGTCCTTGGAGCCATATTGCTGTCAGGCTGCGGCAATTCAGCTGAACCGGACGAGGCTCAACAAGAAAAAAGTCCAATCATGAATGAAAATCCGGAATCAAATACGGGTGAAACCCAAAATCCGGAGGTCATTAAAAAAGGTGTCGGCGATGTGATTCAATCCATAAAAGAATTGGAATCAGAATTAAGTGCGGAAGCGGATCCAGAGAGAATTCAAGAAATGGGAAAAGATATGAGTTCAATTTGGGATTCGATAGAAAAGCAAGTGGAAGATGAATACCCGGATTGGTATGAAAGGATTGAGAAAAACCTTTACCCATTAATTGGGGAGTCAGGGAATCCGGAAAAGGACCTTGAAAAGATTAAACGACTCTCTGAAGCAACAAAGGAAGATTTACAGTTATTTTTGGAAGAAGTTAATTGAATTCTCTTTATACCCTGGTTTAGCAAGTTTGGTGATTTTGGAGGAGGTAAGATGAGGAGGGGAGCATAGATTGGAAAGGGCAAAAGCATGCAAAGAGGTTCAAGCAGTGATATTCGATTGGGCAGGAACGACGGTGGATTATGGTTGTTTTGCACCTGTCCAAGCATTTGTCGAGATATTCAGGATAAGGGGGATCGATATTACCATTAAGGAAGCAAGGGAACCTATGGGTTTATTGAAAATGGATCATATTATGGAACTCCTGAAAATGAAACGAATCTCTAATTTGTGGAGTGCTAAATTCGGGAAAGAACCGGACGAAAGAGATTTAAATTCATTATATAAGGACTTTGAGGCTTTGCTTTTTAAAGTTCTAAAGGATAATGCCAAGCCAATACCCGGCGTAATTGAATTAGTCAGCCGTTTAAGGCAGCAAGGAATAAAAATCGGTTCGACAACGGGGTATACTCGTGAAATGATTGATGTTGTTAAAGAAGAGGCGGAAAAATGGGGCTATCAACCCGATTCCATCGTTGCGTCCACCGAAGTGCCTACAGGTAGGCCTGCTCCTTGGATGTGCTTTAAGACGGCGATGAATCTCCAAGTGTATCCACTCAGCAAAATCGTTAAAGTGGGTGATACGATCAGTGATATCAAAGAAGGAATTTCTGCGGGAATGTGGACTGTTGCCGTATTGAAAGGCGGCAGTGAAATCGGACTTTCAGAAGCAGAAATCAGTGAAATGGACCCTTATGATCTGCAAAAACGGATGAAGCATGCAGAAAACCGTTTTTTGAATGCAGGTGCCGATTTCGTAATTGATGAAATAGGTGATTTATTGGAGATCATCGATAGAATCAACTACAGATTGACTGAAAAAAAGGATATATTTATTGGTTAAAAAAGAGTCAAATACATGTGTTAGTGCCTATGCTGGACAGAGATTTTAAATTAATTCGAAATATTCAAATTATTTATTGACTGTTACGCATAATGGTAGTATTATACATCTTATAACTGGTACGGACGTCGCAACGTCATTATCAGAAATAAATTTAATTAAGGAGAATGTGCTATGGTCGAAACAAAAATGTTAAGAGGTACGAAAGTAAAAATGACACCAAGTGAAGCCATCGTTGAGACATTAGTGGCCGAGGGAGTTAAACATATCTCGGGAATTTTGGGATCTGCTTTCATGGATATGCTTGATTTATTGCCAACTGCAGGCATTCGTTTCATTGGTGTCCGCCATGAACAAAGTGCAGCACATATGGAAGATGCTTATTGTCGTGTCTCTGGTGTTGCTGGAGTTGTCATCGGGCAAAACGGACCTGGAATGACGAATATGGTCACCTCTGTCGCAGCGGCCAATCAAGCTCATACTCCAATGGTGGTCATATCACCTTCAGCTGGTACACCAACAGTTGGATGGGATGGTTTTCAGGAATGCGATCAGGTTTCCATCTTCAAGGCAATCACGAAAGAAACAGTTAGAGTGACACACCCAGGCCGGGTCGCTGATTGCCTAAGGACAGCATTTCGGATTGCCTATGCCGAGAGGGGACCGGTTTTATTCGATATCCCTCGTGATTACTTCTATGGTGAAGTGGAAGATCAAATACTTCAACCACATCAATATCGCGTGGATGAAAGGGGCTGCGGGTCTTCTGAATCCTTGGATAGAGCGGCAGAAATTTTAGCCGAGGCGAAGTATCCGGTGATCATTTCCGGTAGGGGAACGGTTGATTCAGATGGCATTGAGGAAATTAAGAATATGGCGGAATATTTAACGGCTCCGGTAGCTGTCTCATATATGCATAATGATGCTTTTCCTGCTGATCATCCATTGTCAGTAGGCCCAATCGGTTACATGGGTTCAAAGGCTGCGATGAATACACTTAAGAAAGCGGACGTCATATTGGCGGTAGGCACAAGATTATCGGTATTTGGAACGTTACCATGCTATGACATTGATTATTTCCCGAAAGATGCGCAAATCATCCAAATTGATATTAACCCAAGGCAAATAGCGAGGACGCACCCTGTGGAAGTGGGAATCATCGGAGATGCCCGCGAAGCGAGTCGTGAAATCTTGAAACGGTTGAGGGCTGATAAACCAAACCTAAAACAAGAAAAAGAGCGGATAGTAGAAGTTACGAATGAAAAACAAAAATGGGAAGAAGAATTGGTGAATCTTGCGATGATCGATGGAACCCCGATCAATCCGCGTCGGGCCCTATTGGAATTGACAAAAGTGTTGCCTGAAAATGCCATCGTTACTACAGATATCGGTAATGTATCTTCAAGTGCAAACGCTTACTTGAAATTCAATCAGGGACGCAGGCATATCGCTGCGCTTACATTCGGAAATACTGGATTTGCTTACCCATCCGCACTAGGTGCCAAATTAGCTGAGCCGAATACGCCTGTTATAGCCATTGTTGGAGATGGCGCGTGGGGCATGWGCTTACATGAAGTGAGCACGGCCGTTGAAGAAAACATACCTGTCATAGCTTGTGTCTTCAATAATAATGCTTGGTGCGCTGAGAAAAAGAATCAGGTCGATTTTTATAATAACCGTTTTGTCGGGGCCGATATCCAAAATCCTGATTTTGCAGAAGTTGCCCGATCAATGGGTGCTGTAGGCATTAGGGTGGAAAAAGCAGACGAGTTAGGCGCTGTCATTGAAAAAGCAATAAAATCAAACAAACCGACTGTCATTGATATACAAGTGGATGGAACACAATTGGCTCCGCCATTTAGAAAAGATGCATTAAAAATGCCTACTAGATTATTAGAAAAATATTCTCATTTAGATCATAAAAACTGGGATAAATAAAAAAAGGTGATAGGACAGCTGCGATGCCCTGATGAACGATTGGGGTCATCGCACCATCACCAATTCGCATAAAAGGATCTGTAACAGCATGGGAACTTAACTTAGTTGCATTCGATGAAAAATAAGGGGGTTTCAAAAGTGAAGATGGAAACTGAAACGAAAGACCTTGTTCAAATGGATAAAGACCATTTATGGCATGCGATGCATCGCTATAATGAGAAGGATGCTCCCATGATGGCTACAGAAGGATCCGGCTCATGGTTCACTGATACTAAAGGGGATAAATATTTAGATGGTGTCTCCGGATTATGGTGCTTGAACCTTGGTCACGGACGAAAAGAGATTGCCCAGGCAGCATATGAACAAATGATTAACTTATCTTACTTCCCTTTAACATTAAGTCATAGGCCGGCAATCGAATTATCTGCAAAAATAAGTGAACATTTAAAGGGCCCTTATACAACTTTTTTTACGAACAGCGGCTCCGAGGCGAATGAGACAGCTTTTAAAATAGCCAGGCAATATCATTCCCAAAATGGAAATCAGGGTAAATACAAGTTCATCTCAAGGTATAGAGCTTATCATGGCAATACTTTTGGCGCGCTCAGCGCAACTGCACAGGCTAATCGGAGAGTGAAATATGATCCGGCGGTTCCAGGTTTCCTGCATGTTCCACCCCCGTACAGTTATCGAAGCCCGTTTGGGGAAAACGTTGAAAACTCCGATTTGCTTGCAGCTGAATATATCGATCAGGTCATTAACTTTGAAGGAGCTGAAACGGTAGCGGGCGTTATCCTTGAACCATTCATCTCTGGTGGCGGGGTCCTTATTCCTTCAAAAGAATACTTAACGAGGGTTTCGGAAATCTGTAAGAAGCATGATGTTCTATTAATTGTGGATGAAGTGGTTTCAGGTTTTGGAAGAACCGGAAAAATGTTTGGGTTCATGCACTCAGATGGGGTTCAACCGGATATTGTTACGATGGCAAAGGGTTTGACCAGCGGTTATCTTCCACTTGGGGCAACGGCAGTGAATTCCAGGATTTATGAGAAGTTCAAAGACAACGGAAATTTAAATCATTTCAGGCATGTGTCAACATATGGAGGCCACCCTGCATCTTGCGCAGTTGCGCTAAAGAACATTGAAATCTTGGAAAATGAAAACATCGTTCAACGAGTATCTGAACTTAGTGAATCGACACTAAGCGCGCTCTTTGGATTGACAGCCCTGGATAAAGTAGGGGAGGTTCGGGGAGTTGGGTTTTTATATGGCATTGAATTAGTGGAAGATAAAAAGACAAAAACGCCTGTTTCCGAAGAGTTCATGGGTAAAATAATCGGGGCTTGCAAGGCAAAGGGTCTTATCATCGGACGTAATGGTGATACGGTTCCTGGATATGGTAATGTACTCATCATTGCACCGCCTTTATCTTCGACCGTTGAAGATTTACGCTTTGTCATAGAAACGGTTAAATCCGTTTTATGTGAATTATGCTAACCAAAAGATGATTAGCTTTAGGTTTAGGGTGCTATCTATATAGAAGAAAAAAATGAAGATGGGCATGATATGTCTAGCCGATTTGACATCCATGTCCATTTTTTCATATTAAGTCTAACAGTGTGGGAAAACTGGGGAATCCGAAACAGGAGGAAATATGCAATCACAACAAAGGTTATTGGTGGTTCTGGCACATCCCGATGATGAGTCATTCCTGTGTGGGGGAACCATTGCTAAAATGTCTGAGCGAGGTGTTCAGATAACTTTACTTTGTGCGACAAAAGGCGAAATGGGCAGACGAATGGGAAATCCCATTGTAACAACAAGGGAGGCATTGCCAAAACTAAGGGTGGAGGAGTTAAAAAAAGCTTGTGAAGAATTGGGGATTAGTGATTTGCGATTTTTAAACGTAAGGGATAAAACGGTTGAATTTGAAAGCTTCGATTTATTGGCCGAGAGAATCGTAAAGGTGATTCGTGAAGTTCAGCCGGATGCACTAATTACATTCCATGAGAAATACGGCGGGCATCCAGACCATTGTGCGATTGGCCGTGCTGCCGCATTTGCTTTCTTAAACTCCGGTGATCCCGATTTTTATCCAGATCCATTATTTCCAGCTATTAAGGTTCAGAGTTTGTACTTTGTCCTTTGGCATGCTTTTTATGATGAATGGTTAAAGGAAAACGGGCCGCCCAGTGTCACAGAAGTCAATATAGCAGGGACTTTAAAGAAAAAGATCCGTGCCTTAAGGTCACATCGTTCCCAGACTTTAGCGGTTCCTGAATTGTGGACGAATCAAAATCCAAGCTTGCCTTTTTTAAAGGAATCCGAGTATTTTATCAAAGGGAATTCACTTCCTAATCTAGAAGAAACCGATTTTTTTTAAACGATTGAAAGGATGGGATGATATTTAGTTTATCTGGAAAGGGGGAAGGAATGTATGGAATTAGAAAAATATGAGCCATTGGAAGAAACACCTCAGGTGCAGCAAAATCCACTTCAAAATAAGGTGCTTTTGTGGCTGAGCGGTATCGCTTTCACTTTTTTCATTGCCATCTTAGGCTTGGGGCTGTCGAAGATTTCAGGATTCGATCGAATCGGTCCACTTGCATGCTCGATCATTATTGCCGTGATATATCGTCAAATTGCGGGATATCCAGAAAAGTTCCGGACGGGAATCGAATTTTCCGCAAAAAAACTTTTGCGTTTTGCCATTATTTTATACGGGTTGAAATTAAATATCGATGTAATTTTCAATCAGGGACTGCCATTATTGGTACGTGACATAGGGACAGTAACATTCGCCATAGTCGTGATGGTCCTGATTGCAAAGTGGATTAAGGCAGATGCTTCCATTTCCCTTCTTCTTGCTGTTGGAACCGGGATATGCGGTGCAGCAGCCATCGCGGCAATATCTCCAATCGTGAAAGCGAAGGAAGAGGATACAGCCATAGGCGTCGGGATAATCGCTTTAATGGGAACTCTTTTCTCCATTGTTTATACACTTTTACGTCCGATCCTTCCGCTATCTGCTTTGGATTATGGAATCTGGTCTGGGATCAGTCTTCATGAAATCGCCCATGTTGCTTTGGCAGGAGCACCGGCTGGTGAAGATGCACTAGCGATTGCACTCCTCGCCAAATTGGGACGTGTCTTTTTACTCATCCCTTTATGTTTCATTTTTATGTATTGGATGAAAAAGCGAACATCCGGGAAAATGGGCCATGATGCCAAAATTGATTTTCCATGGTTCCTCGTTGGTTTTATAATCATGAGCCTAATGGGAAGTTATGTGTTTGGAAGTTATATTACGGTTTCACCTCTCGTAATGGATGGCATTTCCAAAGCGACTACATTTATATTGACTATGGCCATGATCGGTCTTGGACTGAATGTTAGCCTGCAGGCACTGCGAACAAAAGCCATGCGTCCCCTTTTGGCCATGACCATTACCTCTTTGCTGCTTTCCATAATTTCGTACTTTATCATTTAATATATAAGCTTTCATATATGCCTGAAATGTGATGAAGGTTGCATATAGGATAAGCCCTGAATACATAGAGCTATTCAGGTTTTTTTTATTCACTCGAAGAAAAACGGTATATGAACGCTGGAAACTCAACATAATCCTAATTTAAGGAAAAAATTGAACGCTGGCATGTTTGAATATTATAACTATTTGGTTTACAATATAAGAACTGATACGAACATTACGATGTCTTTTTCTGTTTGGAGGAAATTTTATGGAGCTAGACTTTAAAAATCCAATCCCTTTACATGCTCAATTGAAAACCATATTGGAAAATCAGATTTTGGAAGGTTATTATAAAGACAAAATCCCGAGTGAAAGGGAACTGATGGATATGTATTCTGTCAGCAGGAGCACTGTACGGGAAGCCGTTTCCATCCTGGTTCGTGAGGGAATATTGGAAAAGAGGCATGGGAAGGGAACGTTCGTCTCCCTTAAACCTGTGCAAGAATGGCTTAAGATGATAAGTTTTACGGAAACCACTAAAAGCATGGGGATTAAACTACTAGATCATGGCCGTGTAATGACACCTGAAAATATAGCTGATGCAAATGGGTTTGAGGATGAATCTTACCATATTAAAAGGCTGCGGTTACAGGGGGATGTCCCAATAGCCATTGAATTGCATTATTATTCTTTGGACCTAGGAAAAAAATTGACGAAATTCGATTTAAGTACAACCGTATTGTATGATGCACTCGAAGGTGAATTAAACATTGACTTTTGTGAAGCGGAACAAATCATAACCTGCGGCTTTCCAACAAAAGAAGATGCAGAACATTTGGGTATAGCCGAAACGATGTGCTTACTGATTACAGAACGAATGATTTTTGATTCTGATGGTAACTTAGTAGAATATTATAAAGGGTTATTCCGATCGGATATGTATTCATTCGCAATGAAAATGTCCCGGAAGAATTGAATTCCACATAAAGTGACCTAAGCCTTTCTAAGAAGAAGAGAGGCTTAGGTCATTTTCAAATCTACCGGGATCCAATAATACTATTTTTATTGGAGAGTATGCCGATGTTAATAACATAGGCTGTTTTAAAATAACCTATTGTTATATTCAAATTATTTACTTACCTCAAGAGCTAAAGGATCAAGGCTTGCCCACCGTTTTCAGCCGTTCGGTTTTGAGGGCTTGCCATCCTCCAATTTAGCCGAAATAAGCCCAAGGGCAACTCCCAGCAACGCACCTGCTCCCACTTCCACAGGCTGATGTCCGAGCAGTTCATTCAGTTCCTTCTCACGCTCAACATACTCAAAGCTCGGAAACTCTCCGGAAAATTTGGCCATATTATCTTCAAGATCATTCACGAGCTTAGCGATTTCGCCTGTATGGCGGCGAATCCCCTGAGCATCATACATCACAATCACGCCAAACACTGTGGCAAGCGATGTTTCCGTATGCAGCCATCCTTTATTCGCTGCTACATACGCTGCCAGGGCGGCCACCCCCGCAGAGTGCGAACTGGGCATGCCACCCGTTGTGAAAGCCTGCTTCGAGTCCCACTTTCCCGTCAGCTTATAATGCGTTAAAATTTTCAGCCCTTGCGCAATGCCAATCGCCGACAGCGCCGTTAAAATTCCCCGATTCATCTTTTCCATGAGCAACTCCTCCACTCCAGACCAGTCCAACCCAACCCAATCCGGGAATTTATCTTCCCTCTTTTGATACCCCAAAAATATTTTTTATATGCAGCAGTTCCATGATGAATGAATCATGATATTACTTTTTGCTGTGTCCGAGTGCAGCTGAAGCATCCTATCCAAGGTGGGTTCAGGCGTATTTTTTTCGGAAAAGGTCACTATTTCATAATAATATTTATAGGATGGGAACCTTAAGGAAAATATATAACGGAAGATAATTAACATGGTTTTAAGGTGGCAATGGAATGAACAAGATCAAGGATATGAATCCGAAAGAGTTAAAAAAGATCATGACGGTAACCGAGAGAATGTCTTTCACAAAAAACTTCAGGTCCGCTACTGCAGAAGAATGGTTCGTATTCATACCAGGCTTCAATGATCCTGGTACTGGGGGAGCTGCTGGAAAGGTTATCGTTCACTACAACCTATATGGAAACAAAGATATGTTCATTAACACAACGGTCATACTGGATGACTCTGTTCTATTTGAGGAAGAAAATTTTCAGCTGGTTTACTCTATTTGTGATGAACTTATAAATCGTCTAGTGGGATACGCTGATACTTTACTGTCCGTACACGCAGGTTCCAATTCTTATAATGCCGAGTACAAACGATAATGTTCGTAAGATAACAAGGAGGAAAAACGGTGAAACATAATCTTGTTCAGTCAATAGTCGAACAATCAGTCATGCTTACAAGTGAAGCAGATTGGGATAAGCTCATTCAACAAGTTAATAATGCAAAATTTGTTTTGCTGGGTGAGGCATCACATGGGACATCCGAATTTTACACGGCACGAGTTGAAATAACAAAAAAGCTGATTCAAGAAAAAAGGTTCACCTTTGTAGCTGTTGAAGGCGATTGGCCCGCATGCCAGGCAATAAATAGGTATGTTAAAGGCTATGACCTAGTGACTAAATCCGCAAAGGATGTGCTAAAAAGTTTTGACCGCTGGCCGACCTGGATGTGGGCAAACGAGGAAATGATCGACCTGATTGAATGGATGAAAGAATACAATGAGTCTGGACAAAATCAAACGAAAGTTGGATTTTATGGGATAGATATCTACAGTCTTTGGGAATCCATGGATGAAGTTATCCGTTACTTAAAACAAATTGATTCTACTGACCTTGAAGCTGCCAGACAGGCGTTCACTTGTTTTGAGCCATTCAATCGGAATAACGAGGAGTACGCAGTTTCTGCAGGTATTTTTTCTGAAGACTGTATAGAAGAAGTAGCCAAATTACTGACGACTATTCAACGAAAAAAAGAAAAATACCCCCATCACGAAGAATTGAATTTGAATCTTCAAGTGAATGCATTGGTAGCATACAATGCCGAAAATTATTACAGGACCATGGTCGTCCATGATGATAAATCATGGAATATTCGGGATATGCATATGGTTGATGCACTTAATGAAATTATGGATTTTTACGGCTCTGAAGGCAAGGCGATTGTATGGGAACATAATACCCATGTTGGTGACGCCAGCGCTACTGATATGAAAGATTCCGGGATGATTAATGTCGGCCAGGTCATTCGAGAGCAAAACCCGACTGAAGATGTATTTATCACAGGTTTCGGAACCTACAGAGGAACTGTTATAGCAGCAGAGGAGTGGGGCGTGGATTTCGAAATTAAAACAGTACCCCCGGCAATGAAGGGAAGTTGGGAGGAGGCGATGCACCTTTCGGGGGCTTATGATAAGTTGCTAATTTTCACTGATGAAAATCGTCAGCTATTCCAAGGGAGGATTGGACATCGGGCGATTGGGGTTGTATACAGACCGGAATATGAACAATATGGTAACTATGTACCTTCTGTAATGTCAGATAGATATGATGCTTTTATTTATATTGATGAAACCCAGGCCCTTCACCCGCTCGTTCAAGAAAAAGCACCCGTTCTGTAATAAAGACGAAGCCGTTTATAACATTTCGTGTTATAAACGGCTTCGTCTTTTTGTTCGTGCTTATTCTTAATGCTACCCAATGTTGGAGATATTATCGCGACGGAAACCAAATTTATTGGTTTGATCATTTCTATTTTTATTTGAGATTAATGAAAATCTAATGAATCGTTACGTGCAAAGCGATTTAATTTTTAAATTAAAAACCATTTCATAAATAATGGTTCAGTTAGACAAAAGGGTTCTTTCTAAAAGTAAAACAAAGTTGATTGGAGCGGGTGTKCGAGACTCCAGCGGGAAAAGCGCGTCCAGGGGAGACCCCGTAGGCGCAGAGGCGCCGAGGAGGCTCCCGGACCGCCCGCGGAAAGCGAGTGCCTGGAGTGGAAATCAACGTTCAAATTATACAATCCCCTAAAAAAATCAATTTTCACTGATTTTGTCTACAGTCTGAAACCATTCTATAAGATGGTTTTTATCTTGATATCTATTTACGGATGGACTGGTTTTTTATATAAACTGCCAATTAATAATATGAAGTAATTAAGAATCGGGCCTCCTAAACAGACGGTTAATAAAGTTCCGATACCTATTGGTCCACTGTAAGTGATTGCCAAAACCAAGAAGAAAGATAAATGAAGGTTTTTGAATATAGTGTATTCATTCCAGTTTGTTAATGTTTGTTTTACTCACATTTAACACTTATTCGTTAACCAGTTCCTTTATCATTAATAGATGTGGACCGCCATCTTCCATAAAGACATCGGATGAAGTCCGATAGCCGAGTTTTTTATAAAAGCCCTCTGCCTGTGTTTGCCCATGTAATTTAACCTGAGTAATACCTTGTTCCTTTGCAATTTCTTCCAACGTTTTAAGTATTATTTTACCGAGACCAAATTTACGGTAAGGCTCCAAGATGCAAATTCTCTCCAATTTACCTAACCCATCAACAACTCTCAATCTTCCAGTTCCGACTGGGTTTTCATTATAATARACTAATATGTGTTCAGATAAAGCATTAAGTGTATCAAATTCATCAAATTCAAATTCTAATGGGAAACCTTGTTCCTCGACAAATACTTCTTTTCTGATATGAAAGGCTATTTTTAAATCATTTTCAGTAGTTATTCTTTTTGAATCCAATGTTCTTCATCCCTTTTCTAGATTTATATAAAAAGACAAGTCATAATAAATGTATATCCTATTTTAGTATAAATGAAATTATTTTTGTTGTAAATACAACAAAAAAGTCAGGGGCTTTTTGAATGAAGGAAATACTCCGTGAAATTGGAATGATAGCAAGGGCATTGGACTCTATAAGTAATATCGAATTTAAAGAATTTGACCTTACAAAAGGGCAGTATTTGTATCTTGTTCGAATATGTGAAAACCCAGGTATCATTCAGGAAAAGTTAGCAGAAATGATAAAGGTTGACCGAACGACAGCAGCTCGTGCCATTAAAAAACTTGAAATACAAGGGTTAATCGAGAAGAAAAATGATGAGGAAAACAAAAAAATTAAAAAGCTATATGCAACCGATAAAGGTGAAACGGTCTATCCTTTTTTGAAAAAAGAAGGGGAGTATACTGACAAGGTTGCGTTATCTGGATTTTCTTTGGACGAAGCGGAAACGATGCTTCATCTTCTTCAAAGAGTCAGAAAAAATATTGAGGTAGATTGGGAATTTGTGAAAAAGGGAAATAAAAGGGGGTATTGATACATTATAAGAAAGAGGCTCGATTCCGTTTCGGAATCGAGCCTCTTTCTAATTATCCAGCTACATTTTCAGTGAACTGACTATTGTATAGCTCTGCGTAGAAACCATTCTCCCTTAAAAGGTCTGAATGTGTTCCTTTCTCAATTACTTTTCCTTGTTCCATAACAAGAATCAAATCTGCATCCTTAATCGTTGAGAGACGATGGGCAATGACAAAGCTGGTTCGTCCTTCCATCAGTCGGTTCATGGCCTTTTGGATAAAGACTTCTGTCCGAGTGTCCACACTAGACGTCGCTTCATCCAATATCATGATTGGCGGATCTGCTAGAACAGCCCGGGCGATTGTCAAAAGCTGCTTTTGGCCTTGTGAGATGTTCGAAGCTTCTTCGTTTAAGATTGTCTCATAACCATCTGGCAGTGTCCGAATGAAATGGTCGGCATGTGCCGTCCGAGCAGCTGCAAAAATTTCTTCATCAGTTGCTCCATTTTTGCCATAAGCGATATTTTCTTTAATCGTACCATTAAAGAGCCAGGTATCTTGAAGTACCATACCAAAATTCTTTCGAAGATCATTACGTGACATATTCCGTGTATCAAGACCATCAATCGTAATCTTTCCGCCATTGAGTTCATAAAATCTCATCAAGAGATTTATCATGGTCGTTTTTCCAGCACCAGTCGGTCCAACAATTGCGACCGTCTGTCCAGGCAAGACATCGATGTTCATATCTTCAATTAACATTTCTTCCCCATATCCAAAGTCCACATGTTCAAAAGAGACAGCACCATTTGCCCTTTTTATATTAACTGTGGTTTGTTCTTTCATTTCCTCTTCTTCATCAAGTAGTTCAAAAACACGCTCAGCGGCTGCAACCGTCGACTGAATAATGTTAGCGATGTTAGCCGTTTGTGTGATTGGCTGGGTGAACTGCTTTGAATATGTGATGAATGCTTGAATGTCACCAATTGAAATCGAACGTTGCGTTACCAATATTCCGCCAACAACGCTGATGAGGACATAGCTAAAATTTCCGATAAAGAACATTACGGGCATGATGATACCTGATATAAACTGGGCTTTGCTTCCCGCTTTATACAATTCTTCATTAACTTCAGTAAACTGGGCACTCGCCTTTTTTTCATATCCGAATGCTTTAACGACTTGATGGCCGGTATATATTTCTTCAATGTGACCATTTAATTGTCCGAGTTTACGCTGTTGATCGGCAAAATGTTTTTGGGATCTTTTTAAAATAGGCCGGATTGCAAATATTGACAAAGGTAAGCTGATTATCGAGATTAATGTCAATAATGGGCTTATCGAAAGCATCATGATGATAATTCCCACAATCGTTACGATTGATGTGATGAATTGCGTTAAGCTTTGCTGAAGGGTGCTCCCGATTGTATCAATATCATTTGTCATTCGGCTAAGTGTTTCACCGTTTGGACGTCCTTCAAAATATTTGAGTGGAAGTTTCTCGAGCTTTTTGTTCACATCTTCTCGAAGGTCATATACCGTGTCTTGTGCAACACTTGACATAATGTATTGTTGTACATAGCTAAAAAGGCTGCTTAAAGCATAAAGTCCAGCAAGGAGTAGAAGAATCTGGCCAATTTTATCAAAGTTAATAGCTGCTCCTGGTACTCCCTGGAATTTCCCGTAAGCTCCTTCGAATAATTCTGTAATTGCATTTCCCATGATCTTCGGTCCTACAATCATAAAAATCGTACTCATGATTGCAGCTAAGAACACGGAAATCAATCTGTTGCGCCTCGGTTTTAAATAGGTCAATAGACGTTTTAATGTTCCTTTAAAATCTTTTGCTTTTTGACCCATCATCATCATGTTACCGCCACCAGGGCCATGCCCGACCTGACCGCCGCCTTGAGGTTTTTTTTGATTACTCATGCAATTTCCTCCTCTGTGAGCTGTGATAAGGCAATTTCACGGTAAATGTCGTTTGTGCTAAGCAACTCTTGATGTGTTCCAATGCCTACAATGCGGCCTTCGTCTAACACAATGATTCGGTCAGCGTCAACAACGGTACTGACACGCTGTGCAACGAGAAGTACCGTCGAATTTTTCGTTTCATCTTTCAGGGCTGCGCGAAGGTTGGCATCCGTCTTGTAGTCCAGTGCCGAAAAACTATCATCGAATATATAAATATCGGGTTTTCGAATGAGTGCCCTTGCAATCGAAAGCCGTTGTTTTTGCCCTCCTGATAGGTTTGAACCGCCTTGATCGATTTCTGCCTCATAGCCGCCTTTCATATTGCTGATAAAATCCTCCGCTTGTGCGATCCGAGCCGCATGCTCAACTTCATCTTGTGTGGCTGTTTGTTTTCCAAAGCGAATGTTTTCAGAGATAGTACCTGTAAAGAGGGAGGCCTTTTGTGGTACAAAGCCAATTTTTGAACGGACTTCATCTTGTGATGACTTACGAACATCAACACCATTGACGCGAATCGTTCCGCTTGAAATATCATAGAAGCGAGGGATCAAATTGACAAGAGTCGTTTTCCCGGAACCTGTTCCACCGATTATTGCGGTGATTTCACCAGGATTTGCTGAAAAACTAATATCCGATAATGCAGGTTCTTCTGCTCCTGGGTAACTGAACGTAACATGTTCAAATTCAAGGGTACCGTGTACACGGTCTGCTTTTTCTGTCCCCTCATCCAGGAATGAAGGTTTCATGTCAAGGACTTCGTTTATCCTTGTTGCCGACACGGAAGCTCGTGGAACCATAACAAACATCATGGAAGCCATAACGAGAGCGAACATAATTTGCATGACATATTGGATAAATGCCATTAAGTCCCCGATCTGCATACCGCCGTTATCAATACGGACCCCACCAAACCAAATGATACCAACAACCGTCAAGTTCATGACAAGCATCATTACAGGCATCATGAAGGCCATGATTTTATTGACTTTGATTGAGACATCCGTTAATTCTTTATTCGCTTTCTTTAGACGTTCTTTCTCTTGTGTTTCACGATTGAAGGCACGARTGACGCGAATGCCAGTTAAATTTTCTCGTAATACAAGGTTCAACCGGTCTAATCGTTTTTGAACCGTTTGAAAGAGCGGCACACCTTTATATAGAATAAGCAAGATTGACCCAATCAAAAAAGGCATTGTGACAACAATGACAAGTGATAATTTTGCATCCATGGATACAGCCATGATTACTCCGCCGATTAACATGATAGGTGCACTGATAACCATACGAAGCATCATGATAACCACTTGCTGGACCTGTGTTATATCATTGGTCGTACGTGTAATCAATGACGCCGTACCGACTTCATCAAATTCTTGTAACGAAAATTTTTCAACGTGATTAAAGACCTTCAGGCGGAGGTCGCGTCCCATTCCCATTGCCGCTTTGGACGAATAGTAACTTGCGATTATGGATGCACAAGCGCCAAGTGCGGAAACCAACAGCATAAAACCGCCGATTTTCCAAATATAAGAAGTGTCTCCTCGAACAACGCCTTTGTCAATAATATCAGCCATTAGTGTAGGCAAAAAGAGGTCCGACATGGACTGAATAAAAACCAGACCGATAACTGCTAAAATAATCCACTTATAAACGGATAAATTTTTCAGTATTTTTATCATTTTGTACACTCTCCTTGTTCGGTTGCTTGTGCTTCTAAAAAGTTTGTAATTTGAAGATGTGTTTTTAGCAACTCTTCAAACTGTTCTTCGGTAAGCATTTCAATGGCCGTTTGAAAGACTTGGTGAATGCTTCCTTCGTGAAAATGAATCGTTTTTAATAAATTTTCGCCCTTATCGGTGATTGACAATTGAATCTCACGCCGGTTGCCCTCCACAGGCTCACGATGGAGCAAACCTCCGCGAACCAGACCATCGACCGCTTGGCTCAAGGTGCTTTTTGGAAGAAATGTTTTCTCCCCGACATTTTTTTGGGAGGTCTCTTTGTAAAGGGTAATGGTCATCAAAATGGAATATTGAGGTACTGTTAATCCATTTTCTGCGGCTGTCTTTTGAACGAACCGCATGATATTTTTCTGTACGTTCCAAAATGAACGCAATAGTTGTACGGAACGCATTAATTGTTTTTCATTCTCCACTCAACATCACCATTCTTTCTGTATTGAACTGTTCCATTTCGAACATTTAATTTTATGAATCATTTTAATTTACAGCTATTCTCCCGCTTAGTCAACAAATAAATAATTTCAACACCCAGGCTTTTATCTAGTCTTGGTGCGTATATGGAAATAAGTTAAAGTCAGGTCAGGCCAAAACTGTTAAACCCATTGTATTTTTGTTAAAGAAAGGTTTTCTCGTGAAAACAACGATACAAAGTGAAATTAACTTGAAAATGTGAGATGAAAAGTGGTAGGATAATATTGCATTGAGTTAGTACCAGGTAATAATAGTAGATGATAACGCATTTGAGGGTGTTAAATGGCAAGCATGCATACATAAAAGAGCTTTCCCTTCCTTAGATACATAACAGGATATAAGTTTGCGAGACAAACAAACAGCTAATAAGAAAGGTTAGTAATTTGTGATATAAAGACCCATATTTATATTGGGTGACAGCGTGAGGAGAACATTCTGGTTTTAACAGAAAACCGTTTTAATTATTAGGAGGGATGATGACATATGGTTGAAAACCGCCATCTACAGGCAGGTCTTAGTGATGAGCAGGTGCTTGAGATGTATAGAATTATGTTGTTGGCAAGAAGAGTGGATGAACGGATGTGGCTGTTGAACAGATCTGGAAAAATTCCATTTGTCGTTTCTTGTCAAGGGCAAGAAGCAGCTCAAGTGGGTGCAGCATTTGCGTTGAATCGTGAAAATGATTATGTCCTTCCTTATTATAGGGATCTAGGAGTGGTGCTCGCGTTTGGGATGACCGCCAGGGATTTAATGTTATCAAGTTTTGCCAAGGCAGAAGATCCAAATTCAGGCGGACGTCAAATGCCTGGGCATTTTGGGCAAAAAAAGAATCGAATCGTGACGGGATCTTCGCCAGTTACGACTCAAGTGCCACATGCAGTGGGGATTGCACTCGCTGCAAAAATGGAAGGAAAAGATATTGTTTCATTCGTTACATTCGGTGAGGGTTCATCAAACCAAGGTGATTTTCATGAAGGAGCGAATTTCGCAGGTGTACATAAACTTCCGGTCATCTTGATGTGTGAAAATAATCAGTATGCCATTTCCGTCCCTATTGAAAAGCAATTGGCTTGCGGGAAAGTGTCCGACCGGGCCATTGGTTACGGTATGCCAGGGGTGACGGTTGATGGAAATGATCCGATCGAAGTATACCGGGTGGTGAAAGAAGCTGCTGAGAGAGGAAGGCGTGGTGAGGGCCCAAGCTTAATCGAAACGGTTTCATACAGGCTTACACCACATTCAAGCGATGATGATGATAGTCAATACAGGTCGCCTGATGAAGTATCGGAGGCAAAAAAAATAGATTCAATCATTACTTTTGGTGCCTATTTAAAAGCAGTGGGAATCATGGATGATCAAATGGAGAAACAATTGAACGAGGAAATAATGGAAGTTGTGAACGAAGCGACGGATTATGCGGAGAATGCTCCATTTGCAAATGAAGACACGCTCTCAAAATACGTTTACGCAGAAAGGTAAGGAGGAAAGAAGATGGCAGTGATATCTTATATAGATGCCGTGATAATGGCGATGCGGGAAGAAATGGAACGTGATTCCCGTGTATTTGTATTAGGTGAGGACGTTGGGGTAAAGGGCGGCGTGTTTAAAGCGACTTCAGGTTTATACGAACAATTCGGTGAACAGCGTGTCATTGATACACCGCTTGCTGAATCTGCAATCGCAGGAGTCGGCATCGGCGCGGCCATGTATGGAATGAGGCCGATTGCGGAAATGCAATTCGCTGATTTCATCATGCCAGCCATCAACCAAATCATTTCGGAAGCTGCAAAAATCCGTTATCGCTCCAATAATGACTGGCATTGTCCTATCGTCATCAGAGCTCCATACGGCGGAGGTGTACATGGGGCGTTATACCATTCACAATCGGTTGAAGCCATTTTTGCGAATCAACCGGGACTTAAAATTGTCATGCCCTCTACACCCTATGACGTGAAAGGATTATTGAAAGCTGCCATTCGCGATGATGACCCGGTCCTTTTCTTTGAACATAAAAGAGCCTATCGCTTAATTAAAGAAGAAGTGCCGGATGATGATTATGTTTTACCGATTGGTAAAGCGGATGTAAAACGTGAAGGCGAGGACGTTACAGTGATCACTTATGGCCTTTGTGTTCATTTTGCGCTTCAGGCAGCTGAAAGGCTGGCCAGTGATGGCATATCCGTCCATATACTTGATTTACGTACCGTTTATCCATTAGATCAAGAAGCCATAATGGAAGCTGCATCTAAAACAGGAAAAGTCCTATTGATTACGGAAGATAATAAGGAAGGAAGCATCATTAGTGAAGTATCGGCGATCATTGCAGAAAACTGCCTCTTCGATCTTGATGCCCCAATCATGAGACTCGCTGGCCCGGATGTTCCTGCCATGCCATATTCACCATCATTAGAGAAATCATTCATGGTGAATCCTGAAAAAGTGGAAAAGGCGCTGCGGGACCTGGTTGCCTATTAAATGGTCTGCATGGAGATACGAACACTTCTTATCCGTTTAAATTGTTGTTTATAATTGGATTGATCTAAAAAACGAACTTAAGTCTAGCATCTATAAAATAGGTTGCCAGGCTTTTTTTTTTGCGCTGAATAAATCATCTATAGTTAAAATATAATCCGTTTGATTACGCTAGAGGGAGCATATAAAACCTGTGATTTTTTTGGGAATTTTCACTACATGAATATATACTATTGAAAAGAATTCTGGACAATTATCCAATAATAAACGATTGGTATGGTGTTTGAAAGTACATATTATGGAATTGCAATTGTCAATAGTCACGCAAAATTCAATATATTAGCGATAAATATTGTGTTTTTTTAAATGTTGAACGCAGTACAGTGATTGGTGAACATTGAAACTAGCAAGGGACTATTATCTTTTAGAAATCTACGGGAGCAGGCAATTTCGTATAAAAAATTCATCATGAAGTATTATATGAAGATAATATCTATTTCGAAGGAGGAAAAAATTGAGCGATCATATTAGAAGCGAATTATCATTATTCACCGAGTACCTTGTATCATTATTATTCACAGCTTGCCTTGCGGTTTTTCTCACAAAGTTCACTGATTCATTTCCATGGCTTTCCTTTATTGGTGTTTCAATTGGTCTTGCCCTCATGATTTCCTGTTGGGAACAAAAGAAAAACCAATGGTCTCTTTTTATTACAGGCTTATTATTGAACACTGCTGTTTGGTCTATTGTTTTGAATTGGTCCTCATTTTTTTAAATATATTTATTCTTGAAAATTACAAAACAGCCTGATCCATTTTGATTGGATTTGGCTGTTTTATTTTACGTTTAATTAAGGCCATCGATATAGTTGAAAAATTGCCTCTTCACTTTTTCTGTGATAACCACTCTGCCACGATTGCAGCTTCTTCGTTTGAAATAACGCCTGCTGGCATTCCATTTTTACCATTTTTAATAATATCCTCAATATCATTTTGTGTATATTTCGCACCAATTTTATTTAAAGCTGGACCAGCTCCTCCTTGTAAATTTTCCCCATGACAAGATATACAACTATTACTCACAATTTCTTCAGGATTACCAGCTGAAGTATCCTGTGTTCCCCCATTTGAATTTGGGGAGGGTGAGGGTTGATGCCCTCTGTAAAAAAACAGTAAAAATATTAAACATCCAGCAAGAACGATACTGGCTCCAGAAGTAAACCAAATTTTTTTCATAAATACCTCCGTATTTAATGTAGCGTGGAGTGAAAATCTTTTTGATAAAAGAACAAAGAACGTTTCTAATATATCTTCTGCATAATAATAGAATCCGTGGAAAATACATAAACCTCTAAGGTCTTATTTTACTCTTCCAAAGTATTTAAGCATTATTATTAATTTATATCTTTCCCCAAAGTTTATTTTTGCATGAATACATTTTTAATAAAAGGTAAGATTCTTTTACTCTAACCTCGGGTACCAAAAATTCCTTTATAACATTTCCAACTTTCTGCAAGGTTATTTAATAAAAGTTTATACATATAGTCGAATTACTGAAAAACTAATATGAACTATTTAGAAAGATGAGGAATTTGAATATTGAAACTGTAAACAATACAGGCATGTCTAAATATAAGCTAGGTATAAAATTGAGCTGTTTTGTGAATATATGTAAAAGGAATAAAAAAGGCACTTACATCCTTTAGTGTGAATAATAACGTTTACTGTAAAGGTTACAAACGGTTTTTAGTAAATGTAACTGATGTTTTTTATGGAGGATTGACGTGATGTTTCAGAATATTGGGATTCCAGGCTTGGTCGTAATTCTTATCATTGCGCTTGTAATTTTCGGTCCGAAAAAGCTACCTGAAATTGGTCGAGCATTTGGACGGACATTAACGGAATTCAAGGGTGCAACAAATGGATTAATTTCTGATGAAGATAAACAGGAAGAGAAAAAACATGAGTTATCGACTGCTGAAAAGAAGATGCTGGATAAACAGAAGAGTCCATAGTGGTATGCAGGTGGGCATTTTTTATATAACTGGAGGTGGCCACCTTGGAAAACAAAGATTCACATCTCATTGAACATCTTGATGAAACTTGGCAACGAATGATTTCGTTGGTGCGTTAGTTATTGTTGAAGACATAATTAAAGATCTTAGGAGCGATTTAGCTATCCTGGGACCAAGTGATATTTTATGGGCGTATACGATTATTTCGTGTGTTTTTGCCATTGCAGCTACGATTCCTGTAGTTGCCTATCAGACCTGGGAATTTATAGCATCTGCCCTGACAAAAGAAGAACGCAAAGTGACTCAAAACGTTTATCCCAGGATTATTCATTTTGTTTATTGTCGGAATCTCTTTTGGATACTGTCTGTTATTATCCATTGTGCTGGAATTTTCAACAAATATGTCAGCAGTGATTAGGAATTCTCAATCCAGTAAAGTTGGCAAAAGCGTGGAGATTATCCAATTTTTTTCTGGTAGTCGTATCAATTATGATTACTCCTCCAGATTTCGATATACTCGTCATTATTCCTTTACTGGTTTCTTACGAATTAAGTGTCACCATATCCAAGATTGCTTATAAGAAAAAGGTAGTAAGCGATGCATCAATGTGATAAGAAAATTCACACCTTGATTATGAAATAGGAGGTTTTTTTTTGTCGGACAAAGAGAAAAGTCAAATAGAAAGACAAGGTAGTACGAGACGTACCTTTTTAAAGAATTCCGGTTTAGCTGTTGGAGGGCTTATTTTAGGTGGAGCAGTTGGAAGCATGTTTGATAGAAATTCGGAAAGTGGTGTGAAAACAGAACAGAAGAGTCAAACTCAAGCTAATAATCCGAATGAAGCCCTGATGTTTTTTTATCCAGAAGAATATCAGACGACAGCGGCAGCTGCAGAACGTATTTTCCCAAAGGACGATCTTGGACCAGGTGCTATGGAATTAAATGCGGCGATTTATATTGACCATCAACTCAACAGTGGGTGGGGCGTAAATGAAAAGGATTATAAACTTGGACCCTATTATAAGCCAGAGCCAACACAAGGTGAACAGAATAAACTTTACCGAAAAGATTTGTTCCGGCTAGGCTTAAAAGAATTGAATACATATAGCAACAAAAACTATAAAAAGAAATTTACAGAATTAGAGGCTAATGAACAGGATGAAGTGTTAGCTGCGTTCGAGAAAGGTAAAGCAAGTTCGCTTTCTGGTGCATCTTCATCGGCATTTTTCCAATTGTTAAGAACTTTGACCATTGAAGGTGTATATGCAGATCCATTGTACGGAGGAAATAAGGAAATGCTAGGCTGGCAGATGCGAAAGTATCCTGGTTCTCGAATGAGTTATACAAAAGAAATCCAAAGTAAAGAATTTTTAAAGCTAGATCCAAATAGCCTTCAAAGTCATATGAAACATTCATGATAGAAAGGGATGAAAAACATGGCAAAAAAACTACCTAAGGTACCCGTCGTTGTTGTCGGGATGGGCTGGGCTGGAGGTATTATTGCCTCGGAATTAACAAAAGCAGGAATCAAAGTCGTTGGACTAGAGCGCGGGAAAGAACGGGATATGAGTGATTATTTAATGGTGCATGACGAACTGCGTTTCCAACATCGTGAAGAGTTAATGCAAGATTTATCAAAAGAAACTATTACTCATCGTAATAACCAAAAAATGAGAGCACTCCCTATGCGTAATTATGGAACTTTTATCGTAGGTGAAGGTCTTGGAGGAGCTGGTAGTCACTGGAATGGACAGACCTACCGTTTTCTTCCCTATGATTTTGAAATTAAATCACTAACTGAAAAAAGGTATGGTAAAAATAAAATTAAATCAGACTATCCGATTCAAGACTGGGGCATTACATATGACCAAATCGAACCATATTATGATACTTTTGAAAAAATGGCAGGAATATCTGGTGAAACTGTTAAGTTATATGGAAAACGCTCCAATCCTTATCCAACAGGACCGATGATAAAAACACCTGTATTAGCGGAATTCGAACAAGCAGCGAAGAAGCTTGGCTACAAACCATATATGATCCCATCTGCAAATCTATCAGAGAATTACGAAAACCCTGATGGTATTTCACGTTCAGCCTGTCAATATTGTGCATTTTGTGAGAACTTCGGTTGTGAGTATGGTGCAAAAGCAGATCCAGTTGTTACGGTCATTCCTGTTGCCAAAAAAACTGGTAACCTTGACCTGCGGACATACTCAAACGTCACCCGTATCTTAAATGATGGTACGAAAGCGACAGGTGTTATTTATGTAGACACCTTCACGGGTGAAGAATTCGAACAACCGGCAGAAGTAGTGGTCTTAGCGAGTTATGTATTTAATAATGTTAGACTTTTACTTAATTCAAATCTTGGAGTACCCTATGATCCAAAAACCAGAAATGGTGTAATTGGTAAAAACTATTGTTACCAAGTGAGTTCAGGATATTCAAGCCTTTATTATAATGACCGTGAGTTCAATATATATGGAGGTGCAGGTGCATTAGGCATTGAGATTGCAGAATTTACAGGTGATAATTTTGACCATTCGGATGTAAACTTCCTTCACGGAGCAGGAATTCGTACAACCCAGTATGGGAATAGACCTATAGCTAATAATAACTCACCAATCGGAACACCTTCATGGGGTGCGGAATTTAAAAAGCAATCAATCAAATATGCCAATAGCATCCTGCAAGTCAAATCACAGGGTGCAAGTATGCCACACATACAAAACTACCTTGATCTGGATCCTACTTATAAAGATGTATACGGTATGCCTTTATTACGGATGACATATGATTATACTGCCCAAGACCGTGAGTTAGTAAAATACATGGCGAAAGTAACAAGATCGATTGCTAAAAAAATGGGTCCTGATCATATTGATACGGTTGCTGAACAAGCAGATTTTAACGTAAACACAGATACGAATACGCATAACACAGGCGGCGTCATCATGGGGGCTGATCCAAAAAATTCAGCAGTTAACACTTACCTGCAAATGTGGGACGCTGAAAATGTATTTGTTGCGGGTTCTTCAGCATTTCCTCATAACAGTTCGTTCAACCCAACTGGTACTTTAGGTGCCTTTTCATATAGAGCAGCAGAAGGGATTGTAAAGTACCTTAAAAAAGGTGGTTCCCTCGTATAAGACAGCTTTTCCTTTGATCTAAAAATAACATGACCTGTTCCCACAATAATTGGGGGCAGTTTTTTAATTTTAGGATGCTAAAAAAAACAAACATGCATGGGCTCCATTTAAGACTAAGGGTATCGTTTAAGGTACATATTAAACTTAATACCAAAAACTTAAGATAAGGGGGTTTATAAAATGAAAGGCAAATGGAAAATCACTATTTTATCCGCATTACTTTCGGTAAGTTTTTTGTCAGCATGTAACGCTGGTAATACCGACTTTAATGATCAAGAGGAAGTAGATTATCGTCCTGTTCGAAATGACACGGACACGAATCCAAATAATAATGATGATGATAATCGATCATTCAAGCACGATGAAAACCCTGATCAAACAGATAAACAAATGGAAAAAGGCAATAACCTTGAATTTAATAAATCGAGAGGCGATTTATAGAACCTCTAATAAGAAGACAATATTTTATTTGGGATACCATTGGAAAAACGCCCAAAATCCGATTTTCCTCCCGTTTGACTTTACTTCTCATTCTTGCATAAATGTATTCCATGGAGTTGACATGATAAAATGAAATTTAACAAGAAAAAAATCAACGTTGTAGATATTCAAAAAGCGAAGAAAAGCGTGTTTGCTACAGGGGTAGGAAATGCTATGGAGTGGTTTGATTTTGGCTTATATTCCTATTTGGCTGTTATCATTAGTCAAAATTTTTTTAGTGCTGTTGAGAATGATGAGCTAAAATTAGTGTTCACCTTTGCAACGTTTGCGATTGCCTTTTTAATGCGCCCAGTAGGGGGTATCATATTTGGTAAAATCGGAGATAAATTAGGAAGAAAAGTCGTTTTAACAACCACGATTATTTTGATGGCTTTTTCAACATTACTAATCGGTTTATTACCTACATATGATCAAATCGGTATATGGGCACCTATACTCTTATTAATAGCTAGAATTATTCAGGGTTTTTCAACAGGTGGCGAATACGCTGGTGCAATGGTCTATATTGCAGAATCTTCTCCAGACAATAAACGCAATATGCTTGGAAGTGGATTAGAAATTGGTACGCTAATTGGTTATATATTAGCTTCATTACTTGCCAGTACACTCTTTATCACTCTTTCCGATCAACAGATGGCCTCATGGGGTTGGAGAATACCGTTCCTACTCGGCTTACCTTTAGGGCTTATTGGATTGTACTTAAGAAAAAGTTTAGAAGAATCACCGATTTTTGAAAATGAACTTTCTGATGATGAAGGCCAAGATGAAAGCTTTCTATCTATTTTTAAAAATCACAAAAAGGATATTATTGTATGTTTTGTAGCTGTTGCATTCTTTAATATTACAAGCTATATGCTATTATCATACATGCCTTCTTATTTAGATGAGATTATTGGATTATCCAGTACAGTAGGAACCCTATTAATTACGATACTAATGATTATTATGGTGCCACTTACTTTAATGTTTGGAAAACTCAGTGATAAAATTGGAAATAAGACTGTTTTCTTAATCGGTTTAGGCGGTTTAAGTCTATTGTCTGCCCTTGCTTTTTATTTAATAAACTTGAATGCTTTAGTATTTATTTCGTTAGGTGTTCTAATTCTAGGTGTTCTGCTTTCAATTTATGAAGGCACAATGCCTGGATCGTTACCAACCATGTTTTATACTGATATTCGATATCGAACATTATCGGTGACCTTTAATGTCTCGGTTTCAATATTTGGTGGAACTACCCCTTTAGTTTCCACATGGTTAGTTCACAAAACGGGGAATAACTTAGCACCTGGTTTCTATCTAACAGCCGTGAATATTATCGGGTTTTTAGTGATATTATTCTTGTTCAATAGTACTTCAGGAAAATCGCTAAAAGGATCTTACCCAACAGTTGCCTCAAAATCTGAATTTCAAGAAGCTGTTGAAAATCCAAAAGATTCCCTATGGTGGAAAACGGAACAAAGAGAAAAATAATAAAAGCACACATCCAATGGGAGGACTACTCGAAATACAGGCACTCAAACATGAGCGTCTGTATTTTGGGTTTTGTGGTACTCACGAATAATAAAGTTGTTTAAAAATAGAAAGAAGAATTAAAGGAAGCGATAGAGTTATTTAAAGAAATGGGTTACGAATAAGTTCCCTTTTCTCTTAGGGAACTGCTGGACAATTACCCACTTTTCCACCTGGGGAACATTGATGCTAATAAGGTAGAAGAGGTAGCGGGATTTGTTCGCTTTGATCATTTAAAGGAAGAACAGATTTACGAGATGTATACTCGATAAACCATTAATTAATGAAAAGATGTGAATTCAAAAGGATATTATGAAAATTAGGGAATGATTAATAGTGACAGCCTTAAAACAACGGTTGCTATACCTTAAGCCTATTGGTACGGAACTTGTAATAATAGTAATACAAAATACTGTCTTTGCCGCTAGTTATAGCTTGAGACTGTAACCCATATACAGAATGGTCTATATTTTAAGGAAAATTGACTGTATTTTTTTGTCCTGTAATTATTTCGACATTGAGATATATTGATTTGAGACAATGTTGTTGACAGTGAATGGTATTCATGATAAATTATCTTTAAGTAAAGATATATTAATTCAAGATAATGAGAAATATCTAATCAAACCCCTATAATGAATAGCCACTCTTTTTGAAGGAAAAATATAGGGGATTAAGGAAAACGTTAAATATCCAAAAATTGATTCGTTTTAATGGGAGGAATAATGTATGAATGGTTTAAAAGGTATACACCACGTAACGGCCATAACAAGTAGTGCTGAAAAAAATTATGAATTTTTCACAAATATATTAGGCATGCGTTTAGTCAAGAAAACCGTTAACCAAGATGATATCCAAACCTATCACCTGTTTTTTGCCGACGATGTTGGCGGTGCGGGTACTGACATGACATTCTTCGATTTTCCTGGAATTCCAAAAGGGGTGCATGGGACTAATGAGATCTCTAAAACATCCTTCCGTGTACCGAATGATGCGGCATTGGAGTATTGGGTTAATCGCTTTGACCGTTTAGAAGTAAGTAATACAGGAATCCAAGAACAATTTGGTAAAAAAACCATTTCGTTTGTGGATTTTGATGATCAGCAATATCAATTGATCTCAGATGAAAATAATGAAGGGGTTGCAGCTGGGATTCCTTGGCAAAAAGGACCGATTCCTCTGGAACACGCTATTACAGGATTAGGACCAATTTTCATTCGTATCGCCAACTTTGATTACTTTAAAGAAATGATGGAAAAAGTCCTATTATTCAAAGAAATAGACAATGAAGGGTCATTTCACCTATTTGAAGTAGGGGAAGGCGGGAATGGTGCACAAGTGATCGTCGAGCATAATTCGACCCTTCCTCAGGCTCGGCAGGGTTTTGGGACTGTTCACCATACAGCCTTCCGTGTTGAAGACCGTTCCGTTCTGGAAGAATGGATCAAACGAATGGAAAGCTTCCAATTTCATACGTCCGGTTATGTCGATCGTCACTTTTTTGAGTCGCTTTACGTACGAGTGGCACCGCAAATTTTATTCGAGTTTGCCACGGATGGTCCTGGATTTATGGGGGATGAGCCGTATGAAACGCTTGGGGAAAAGTTATCTTTACCACCGTTCTTGGAACCGAAAAGGGATCAAATCGAAAAGTTGGTCCGTCCCATTGATACAGTAAGAAGCACCAAGGAATTCATTAAAGAATAATTGCGAATGATATATTGGTTTATGCCCATACTAAAATAGGTAGAAATAAAAAATGGAATAATCATTTGAAATAGAAAAAATGTTCTGGAGGAATGAATCATGACAAAAGATTTTTACACGGCCATTAAAGAGAGACGTTCGTATTATGGAATCAATAAAGAAGTCCAAGTATCGGATGAGAAAATTAAAGAAATAGTTGAATTTGCGGTAAAACACACGCCATCGGCTTTTAATTCCCAATCCTCCCGCCTTGTTGTTTTAACAGGATCGGCACATGATAAATTATGGGATATTACGACACAGGCTTTAAGGAAAGCGGTTGGTGAGGGGGATTTCTCTGGCACTCAACAAAAAATGGATTCCTTCAAAGCGGGATATGGGTCAATATTATTCTTTGAAGATGAATCTGTAGTGAAATCACTTCAAGAACAATTTGCAACGTATGCCGATAACTTCCCAATCTGGTCACAACAAACATCAGGCATGCATCAATTAGTTGTTTGGACGGCACTTGAAGCAGAAGGATTGGGAGCAACTTTACAGCATTATAATCCTCTAATTGATGATGAAGTGAAAAAAGAATGGAATGTTCCAAGCGATTGGAAATTGATTGCGGAAATGCCATTTGGTAATCCAACAGCTCAACCGGGTGATAAAGAATTCAAACCACTTGAGGATCGTATCAAATTTTATAAATAAAGAGGACCGATAAGAGAAACTTTGTTGAGAGCCAATTCTAATTGGCTCTTTTTTGTTTGAGCTCATTTGCCCATTTTTTTCAGTTTTACAATAAGAAAAAATATTTTCACTATTTTTTGTTTATTGCCGTGTGTGGAAAGTGACTATACCTAATGTAAAAGTTTTATAAGTAATAATTCTCCTTTTTATTCAATTCATTGAAAATAAGAGCAATTCCTTGCTCAAGTTTTTGTATATTTGTATTGGACACGTTTAGTTTTAATATTTTATCCTGGTGAAAGCCATCTATATAATTTTGACCCATCGTCTCTACCAGTACTTGTTGATTCTGTAAGTTATTGATGAGGTAAGTACTATTTAAACGATGAGGCAGTACGATATGAGCGTTCATACATATGGATGCTGGGCGATAAAAGTCTGAAGCAGAGTGCTTTTCTAGAGCATCATATAGCAAGTTTGCACGCAATGAATAGGAAAGGCGCACTTGGTTTCTATGGTGTTTAAACATACCGCTTTTTATGTAGATTTCCAATGCTGCTTGTGAAATCATGGAACTATCAATATCAGACGTTCTTTTATATAGTTGGAAGCTCTCCGTTAATGGTTTAGGCAATACGGCAACACCTATGCGTAATCCTGGAAACATTATTTTTGAGAAGCTTTTTAAATAAATGACCATGTTATCGGTATCCTCGGAAAAAATAGGGTCTACCTTCATATTTTCTTCGAAATCTGCTAAATAATCATCTTCTACAATATAGACTCCATACTTTACTGCAAGTTTTAGTATCTCCACTCTTTCCATTTTAGAATAAGAAGTCCCTAACGGATTATGAAAACGAGGCATCGTATAAAAGAATTTGATTTCCTGATCACTAAAAATCCGTTCTAACTCCCCTAAATCAATACCTTCTGCTGTTCGTTCGATTCCTAGCACGGAAATCTTGTACGCTTTCAATTGCTCCACAAATAGATGATAACTAGGCTGCTCAACAAGTATATGAGTACGTTCATTTGGAAAGGGGATTAACGTTAATAAGGAAAGTGCTTGCTGCACGCCAGAAGTAATGAAAATCTGTTCTTCTTTTGCGAAGACCTGATACTGCTCTAATTGTTTTTGTATCACTTTAATTAAAGAGGGCAGTCCTTTTGGAGTGCCAT
>NZ_JBFUIQ010000039.1:0-34683 GCF_056401795.1 Peribacillus sp. P4_D6 | reverse complement strand
CTATACAATCGCTCCATCTGAACAACAAACTGCATAACCAGTTAAATAACGACATAGTACATTTACCCCCATCAAAAAAAAATGAGAATATGGAGGGTTTATTTTAGCATGGCTTTTTTACTATTGTGTTTTCATACAAAAAAGGTTGCCGCAGCAACCCTTTTTTAAACTAAACCTGTTAGCTGAAGGACTTTAATTACTTATTAATTCCAAGTAATGAATAGACATAGGTATCGTGTGCTTCACCATTTTGATACATATATTTCTTCAAAACTCCCTCTTTTTGAAAACCAATTTTAGTTAGTAAATTATTAGATGCTTCATTGTCAATAAATACAACAGCACCTATACGAGTTAAATCCATAACATCAAAGCCATATGAAAGAACTTTAGATATTGCTTCTGAAGTATATCCTTTTCTCCACTGCTCTGGATGGATTTCATACCCTATTTCTGCTCTTTTATGTTTAGGCAACCAAGCATTAAAGCCAATTGTTCCAATTATGCCTTTGGACTCTTTTCTTTCAATCCCCCAGCGTATGCCTCTTTTTTCATCGTAGTTTTTTGAAAAGAAATCAACGAACTTCTCTGCTTGTTCTATACTCTGTAATGTTTCTTGTCCATAATAACGTGTTACATTGTTGTTAGAAAAACAAGCAAAAATACCTTCTGCATCCTCTTTTGTTATTTCTCTTAGTATTAGTCTTTCTGTCTCTAATATTGGAAACATTAAAAACTCTCCCTCGTTAGGCTCTTATGTATCTTTATTACATATTATACCATATACTTTATTGGGTTTCTTATGGAACTAAACTGCCCCGATGGTTGCATAAAGAAAAAGCTGCCTTAAAGACAGCTCTGATCTTCAGCTAACGCACCTGTTAAGCTTAAAAATCCGTTTTATTTATTATTGTCTAAGTCATCATCGAGAAAAGATTTTATATCTTTAATTCCATACTTCTTTTCAAGTAATTCACCAATAATTGAGCTGTTAATACCTCTTCTGACTGCTGTTTCAATAACTATATAAAGAATAAATAACGAAATAATATAAAGAACAATAGATAAACCAATAGACTGCATTTTAAAAACCTCCCTAACTAAAATATAATTACCCAAACATAACAAAGTTTTTTTGTTGAACTAACCTGCCCCGTTAGTTTAAGTACATTTCTTCACAATCTCAAAACGTGCTTTTCAATTAAATGGCCCGATTGCGGAAGATTGAAAAATATGAAAGAGCTGCAAAAATGGCTTCTAAGCTATTTTACTAACCTTCCCGTTAGCGCAAGAACGAATAAGAGAAGTGAAAGGATCATATAACAATTTAGTAAATTAGCATTATTATAAAATGATGGCTTTTTTGATGTTATTAATACAAAATATATGTCTTATAAGCACTCCTGGATTACAAAAAAGTGCTTATKGTACTTCAAAGTGCGTACTTCTCAAGTGTGGTTTTTTGATGCAAAATAACAGTGAACAAAGCACAATACAGAAGGAGCTGAAACACTATAAATAATGAATCTCAAACAACACGCAAAGTCGCCTTGGTCGTAGGCGCAAATGGTGTTATCGGACGCAACCTTATTGATCACCTCATTACTCTCCCTGACTGGGACGTGATCGGCGTATCGCGTCGAGGCGGAGAGTCTGTCGGCCGTGTCCGGTATGTGGCTGCGGATCTACTCAATATAGACGACACCCGCGAGAAGCTAAACAGTTTAACTGAGGTAACACACATCTTCTATGCCGCCTATCAGGACCGTCCAACTTGGGCCGAACTTGTTCCTCCCAACCTCGCCATGCTAGTGAATACCGTAGAAACGATAGAACCAATCGCGCCGGGTTTAAAACATGTCAGTTTGATGCAGGGATACAAGGTATACGGCGCACATCTCGGCCCGTTCAAGACCCCTGCCCGTGAGACAGACGCTAACCATATGCCACCCGAATTCAATATTGATCAGCAAGATTTCTTAGAACAAAGGCAAAAAGGAAAGGCTTGGACTTGGTCGGCGCTCCGTCCTTCTGTAGTCTGCGGTTTCTCGCTTGGAAATCCGATGAACCTCGCCATGGTTATTGCGATCTACGCCTCAATTTCGAAGGAGCTTGGAATTCCGCTACGGTTTCCGGGCAAACCAGGTGCCTATGACAGCCTTTTGGAGATGACAGATGCGGGGCTTCTCGCGAAGGCAACAGTATGGGCGGCGACTGAAGAGCGTTGTGCTAATCAGGCATTTAACATCACGAACGGCGATCTGTTCCGTTGGAATGAATTATGGCCGAAGATCGCTCACTACTTCGGCTTGGAGACGGCGCCTCCGCTGCAGATGTCACTGGACGTTGTCATGGCGGACAAGGAGCAACTCTGGAACAAAATGGTCAAGAACCATGGGCTTGCTCGGCACTCCTATCAAGACGTATCCTCCTGGCGATTCGGTGATTTCGTGTTCTCTTGGGATTACGATTTCTTCGCCGACGGAACTAAGGCCCGCCGCTTAGGTTTTCACGAATACGTCGATACCGAAGCGATGTTCATGAATATCTTCGACGACTTCCGCAAACGTAAAGTTATCCCATAAACAAAAAGCCGGCCTTGTATATTAGGTCGGCTCCTTATATGTTATGTACGTCTTCAAGCTGTGGATTGGCTAGGACGGTAGCTCTTCCCCCGTACTTTCTCTCTATATGCGAATCCCCCCACCTACACATCAGATGCAGGATCTCCTTTAGACTCCAGCCGTAGTCTGTTAACTCATATTCGACTTTTGGTGGAACTTGATTGTAAGAAATGCGCAGGATGACGCCTTCCTCTTCAAGCTCCCGAAGTTGCTGCGTTAACATTTTTTGAGTAATTGCGGGTATTAAGCTTTTCAATTCATTGTTACGTTTCTTTCCAAATGTTAGATGAAAGAGAATTACGGGTTTCCACTTTCCTCCAATCACCTCCAAAGTTGCCTCCACCGCAGTGTTGTAAATCTTATTAGGATCCTTCATTACACACCTTACCTTCCTATTAAGAATATTCCGACACAGGTCACTGGTATACATCATATGAATTGGAGCCATTAAATATCCGTTTTTGAACATTATAACCGCAAGCAAAATATTGCGCTATCCTGGCCCCGTTAATTGAAAAACTTATAGTTCGATTCTTTTGATTAATCTCTTCTCTTATTCAAGAATATGGCCCAATTGCTGAACAAAGGTCAAACAGCACACTTCAGCTATCCTGCCCCGATAGTGCCATAAGAATAGGCTGCCACAGCAACCTTCAAGGCCCGTTAGTTGAAGAACAAAGTATTAGTTATACAAAGTATACTAATCCAGAAATACCCAAACAGATTACAGCTATGAGACCTGAGATTAATGCTATTTTCGTTCTAAAGCTTCGATTTTTTGTCATTTCTGAATGAAAATTTGCTCTTTGTTGTTGTCCATCGGTCCATGCTCCGATAAAAACACCTAAATAACAATACTTACTATCCCAACAATAAGAAAAACTGAAACATTAATAACTCCCCCTTGTTAGGCTCTTATGTATTTACATTACATATTATACCGTGGGATTAATTCGGTTTATCATTGAAATTTCTGGCCCCGTTAGTCTAACGGGGCAGGTTGAATAAGACATGCTATAATTTCACTACTTTCCTTTTGATTCTCTAGTGAGAGGGGGATAAAAAGAAAAAAGAATAAGCGAGCAATCGTAAGAAATACTTAATTAACTGAGGGAGTTCTATAAGAAGAAGTAAAAAAAGTCGATTCCTTAACGTAGAGGAGATCGACTTTTCAGGTTGGAATTCTCTTTACTTATTTGGTTTTAACTTCCATAATTTATGTATGTAGTATATTCTTATCAATTTCCCTCATTACTTTAATTCATAGGAGCATTAACTTTAGAAGTCTGCTAATGGATAAGCAAGTTAATAATTGTACTTAAAAATGGAGTGATACGATGAATAAGAAGTATGATGTCATCATTACCGGTGCTAGATGTGCCGGCTCTACCCTGGCAATCTATCTTGCTAAGTTAGGTTTCCATGTGTTGTTAGTGGACCGATCGACTTTTCCAAGGGACACATTATCAACCCATACCTTTTTCAATAATACTGTCGCTCTTCTTCGAGAAATAGGTGTCCTGGACATGTTATTGGAAACAAAAGCACCACCGGTACGGGATATTAAATTTCAATTTGAGGATACCGTGATAGAAGGTCTCATCCCCGAGGTCTACGGAGAGGACAGTTGTTATTGTATTAGAAGAACTTATCTCGATCATATTCTACTTGAAAAAGCCAAATCTCAAATGAATGTAACCGTTTTAGAAGGATTTCGTGTGACGGATGTCATTCGTGATGACGAAACAGTAATAGGCGTGAAAGGTTTAGGCGGCAACAACGAGAAACAAGAATTTTTAGCTCGCCTGGTAGTCGGAGCAGACGGCCGTTCCTCTATTATTCGCAAGCTGGTAAAAAGTGAACTCAAAATAAGTATTCCGGCAACAGTCGGCATCTATTTCGGGTATTTCTCTGGATTTCGCCACGATAATGTCCCTAAATTTGAAGTATACAAGATAAAAGATAACACAGCCATTCTCTTTCCGACGAATGATGATTTATATGTTATTGTCGGCATTTTCCCATTAGAAAATAAGGAATTGATAGAACGGTTGAAATTAAATCCGGAGAGCTGTCTACGCAATTTCTTAACAGATAACTTTCCGAATACAACAATTGGGGCGCGCTTGAAAAATGCAGATCTAGTAGAACCGGTCAAAGGCATTCTAGGATATGATAATTACTGGTATAAAGGAATGGGAAAAGGATGGGCGTTGGTTGGGGATGCAGTTTGTTTTAAAGATCCTGGCATGGCGCAGGGTATCCATGATGCTATATGTGGAGCACGTTTATTATCCAATATTCTATTAAAGTATAAGGGACAATCCAATCAATCAAATCAAATGTCTGAAGAATATCAAAAGGCAATAGAAGATGAGTTTATGGTTCGGTTTCACATGGGATGCCAAATTTCGAAGAATGAACGCATATCTGAACAACAGGATGCTGTCAACAAGCTAATCAGTTCCCATCCAGAGGCTATAGAGAAGTTTTTAGGAATTTACAATTACGCAAACGAGCCCGTTGTTTTAGAAAAAGAAATCGCACGAATTATGCAGTCGTTCTAGCAATGATTTTTAGAAATAAAGTGATTCAAGTACAAAAATAATATGACAAATAGGTGCATTGCAATCCATAAGGTACTTATTTTACTAACGGGTGCTTAATTGAAGATCCGGCTGCCATCGGGCAGCTTCTTTTGTTTATGCACAGTTGCATAAGAAATGAGCTGCTGATCAGCTCCTGTTAAAGAAGTAAACACCCGTTAGTTATATAAGCAACCTCGATAAGTTAAAAAAATAAACCTTTCTACCTAAGGAAAGGTTTGTTAGATAAGACTGATTATTTCAATTTGAGTATTATTTTCCCCTTTGCTCTTCCAGTCTCTGCATACTCCAATGCTTTTTGGGCATCTTCGAAAATAAAAATTTTATCAAGTGTAGGCTTAATTACTTCTGACTCTAACATTTCTGTTAAAATTTTTAACTGCTCTCCACTATGCTTCATAAAAAGAAACGTGTATTGGACATTATGTTTTTTTTCTAGCTTCGTAAGTTTATAACTTGCAATGGAAAATAAGGTTTTTTTTAATGAACTAAATCCGTTTTCTTTAGCAAAGCGACCATTCGGGATTCCAGATATAGAAACAATCTTTCCTCCTTTTTTTAATGTTAGAAATGATTTCTCTAATGTCGCCCCCCCAATGGTATCAAGAACTGCGTTGTAGTCACGAATCGAATGTTCGAACTTTTCTTTCTTGTAATTAATAACTTCGTCAGCGCCAAGAGATTTCACCAAATCAGTACCATCACTAGCTGTAGTTGCGACAAAAGCACCCATATGTTTTGCAAGTTGGATAGCAAATGTTCCTACTCCCCCTGAACCTGCATGTATTAATATTTTATGTCCTTTTTCAATTCGCAGAATATCATGCAAAGCTTGGTAGGATGTCAATCCGACTAGAGGGATGGAGGCGGCTTCTTCAAAACTTAAATTTTTAGGTTTTAATGCAATATCTTCTTGGTTAACAGAGAGATATTCAGTAAAAGTTCCCATTTTATTTGCTCTAGGTCGACCATATACCTCATCACCGACTTTAAACTTCGTGACACTAGTACCTACTTCAACAATTTTTCCAGAAAAATCGTTTCCTAAAATTAAAGGCATCTTGTATTTCAATAATAATTTTAATTCACCCTTACGAATTTTTGTATCAAGAGGATTTATACTTGCCGCATATATCTCAACTAAGACCTCGTCATTATTTATTTTGGGCATAGGGAAGTCTAAAAAATTTGGATTTTTACCGTAGTTTTCAACTGCTAAAGCTTTCATTACAATCCTCCACTTTTTTATTTAACGCACTTGTATCTTTTCATAACGAACCTAAGAAAAAGGATTATGAATATCCCTGGACGGGATATTCATATTAAATAAATTATTTTAAGAAAGGATAATCTGTATAACCTTCTTTTCCTCCTGCATAGAGCGTGTTTTTATCAGGTTCGTTTAGGGGAGCACCTGATTGAATCCGTTCTGCAAAGTCTGGATTAGCTAGTACCCAAGTGCCTACTGTGACAACATCTGCAAGATTATTATCTACATCAGACGAAAGTTGATCTAGAGGACGGCCTGGACGGTTAACAAGAAGTGATTGATCCCAAAGTTGACGCACATCTTTTAGGAATTGCTCGTTTCCGAAGTGCATTAAATGCAGATATGCAAGGTTAAGCTTATTTAATTCACTTATTAAATAGCGATACATCTCAAGGCTATTTTCCCCCTCATCAATGCCTTGCAGTGTTCCTTGAGGAGAAAAACGGATGCCTGTTCTTTCTGCTCCTATTTCATCAACAACTGCTTTAGCTACTTCAATAGCGAATCGAGAACGCCCCTCAATCGTACCACCGTATGCATCTTGACGATGATTGGAGTTTTCACTAAGGAATTGTTGGATCAGATAACCATTCGCACCGTGAATTTCAACTCCGTCTGCACCAGCTTCAATTGCTGAACGTGCTGCTAAACGAAACTCATTGATAACACCTTTTATCTCAAGCTCACTCAATTCTCTTGGTGTTGGAATTTCTTTCATTCCTTCTGCCGTGAAGATTTCTACACCAGGTGCAATAGCTGACGGTGCAACTGCTTGGCGGTGGTGAGGTGTGTTATCAGGGTGTGATACACGTCCCACATGCATAAGCTGAACAAAAATATGACCGCCTTCACCATGAACTTTAGAAGTTACTTTTTTCCACCCTTTAATATGATTTTCTGTATAAATTCCAGGTGTATTAGTGTAACCTTGCCCATCATCTGAAGGTTGGGTTCCTTCGCTTATAATTAAACCGACTGAAGCACGCTGACCATAGTACTCTGCTATTAAATCGCTCGGTGTACCATCTGGTAAAGCTCTACTTCTAGTCATCGGAGCCATTCCTATACGATTTTTCAAGTCAATGTTTCCGATACGAACTGTTTCAAATAATCTGCTCATATGAATACTCCTTTTTAATAAGAATTAGAATCAAGGAATGAATTTACGTGTTCTGCAAATAGTTCTGGAAATTGAAACAGGTGCCCGTGACCAGAATCAGGATATATAATCAGCTGTGCTTTGGGTAATTTCTCTTTTAAGATATAACTGTTTTTAGTCGGTACCATCACATCATTAACACCATTAGTAACAAGTACAGGGTGTTTGATGTTTTGTAACCATTCATAATCATGATTGGATTTTTGTTTAGCCCATTTTGCAATGGCTTGTAATTGTGCCTCTTTTACTTGTTCTGAACTGTTTACTTTTTTCTGATTAAAAATTCTTTGTAGTGAAGCCATTCCTGCAGATTTACTTGTTTCGGTTTGTCCGTAGAAAAAGAACATAAAATCATTTATTCCATCTTCTTCCGTTCCGCCGTGACGATTCATTCTTTCCAAAATTTCTGGATTTGGATTAATACCAGATTCAGGCGAAGTACCTGCCATAATGATTTTTCTTACTAAATCTCCCTCTTGTAAAGCTAGCTCTTGTGCAACCATGCCACCAATGGAAAAACCAAGAATGTCAACTTGTTCTAATCCAAGAGCTTTTATAAATGTTGCTGTATCTTTAGCCATATCCGCAATTTTAGTAGGCGTTAGTCCATCGGTCTCACCAACCCCTTTATTGTCAAACAAGATTACTGGGCGTGTATTTGCAATAGGTTCAAGCATGTTTGGATCCCAGTTTTCCATCGTTCCTCTAAAGTGAACAAGAAATACTACTGGTATACCATCTTGTGTACCAAATTTTCTATATGCGTAACGAGTTCCATTTGCTTCAATAAATTCTGATTCTGCTGGTATTTTAAAGTTAGTCATTATTGTGTTCCTCCTTAGAAATTAAAAAACGGTTTTATAAGTATGCATTATGATGGTTTGTTTCATGTTCATTTTTAGAATGAACGTTCTAAAAAGGGTAAAAAAAAGAAAGCTAGTCCAACACTGAAAGTGCTAGAGTGATGATGCCTTCTAATTCTTTTTTATTGTAATTATTTTTTATTAGTACTCTTATACCTACCAAATTGTTGTGTAAAAAACGAGATGTGTTATCAGAATCGATTTCTTTTGATAGCTCTCCACTAGTCTGGCCCCGTTTTATAAGGTTATTAAACATATCTTCAGTACGGTTAAACATTTTTGTGACTATGCGTCCAATTTCTTTGTCCAGCAAAGATAATTCTATGGCTGCATTTACTGATAGACAACCTTTTGGGTATTGTTCAATGGAATTCAGTACGAAAATAAACACATCACGTATCGTCTGTTTAATGGATGAAGTGCTACTAATTATCCTTTCCATCTCATTGACGATGAGCTCTTCATAGTGATTAAGGGAAGCTAAAAACAATGAACGCTTGTCACCAAATGTATCATATATACTCCTGCGGTGTATTCCCATATGATCCACCAAATCTTGCATGGATGTTTTTTCATAACCCTGTTCCCAGAAAAGCTCCATTGCTTTTCTTAATACAGCCTTTTCGTCAAACTCTTTACTTCTAGCCATTTTATTTCTCCTTTAAAAAATCCATGAACCAATACTAACAAAAACAAACGTCATAATCCATTATAGAATGAGCGTTCTAAAATAAACACATGAATTTCAAACCGTGATTAAATAATACCCTTTTTAGAACGATTAGTAAAGAATTATAAATACCCAATAATCCCCAACACATTTGCTGCATGCACTCATACCAAATAAACAAGAAACAGCAATTAGTAAAAACCATCTGAGCCCTTACTCAACCAAACTGCCCCGTTAGTTGCCAAAAGAAAAAGCTACCTTAAAGACAGATCCGATCTTCAGCCAACGCGCTAGTTAGTTAAAGTGAGGGACATCACAAACAGAATATTAATTCATCTTATCAATATTTTATTTTATTAGGCTATGTTAAAAACTTTGGTTGAATGAAAAAATGCAAAAGATTTGGTTAATTTTAAATTTTAATGGTGGTAGTAAATATTCCATTAGCTATTTTAATTTGAAAACGAATACGGTATTCGTTTCTGTGATAAAAAGTGTAACAACTTGTTTATATTTCAAGTTATCAAATCATACTAAATTAATCCTTTTTTGAACTTAATCTTTCTAACTTTTCTTTATTAATGATAAAATATCCTCTTCCTTTTTTTTCTAATAATCCTTCTTCTTGGAATTGGTTAAGTGTGTATAATAAATGTCGATAGCTTCCCCCCACGTATTCTGCTGTTTCGGTATGCTTCTCTTGAAAGCATCCATCGTTTTCTATTTGAAGAATATATTTGGCCAATCGATTTTTGAACTCATAATCCTGCATATCTGTGTAATGATCCGTTCTTTTAAGTAATTTATCACCTAAATATTTTGATAAATTATGGAGGAAACGATTGTCATTTAACAGATGCTTTTTCGATGAAGCCAGTGGAACCGCTAAGCAAGTGCAGTTATTTATAGCCACAACATCTTTTAAATTCTTTTCCACCTCAATCAAGGATAATTCACCAATAAAATCATCTTTCTTTAGAAACTGAATCAGCGCACGTTTTCCATTTTCGTGTACTATATATATTTTTGCCCGCCCATCCAATAATAAAAATAAGTACTGAATATCTTCATCAAAGCGCACTATATATTCATTAGAAGAAAACTTACAAATAAAAGCCTGATGTAAAACTGCTTTCGGAAAAGTTTCTTGAATATCATTATATATATCCACAAAGTTTTCAGCGTAATCCTTCAAATTGATTTTTTCCATTTTATCACCTCAATATGAGATATCTCCTATTATTATATTGTTCCTTTCGATATATTACTACCAAGAGGTGGATTGGGATGAAGAAATACAAACATATTATTTTTGACTTAGATGATACGATACTTGATTTTCAAGATTCAGAAGAAAAGGCTTTAAAACAAATTATTACGCTGTACGAGTTGCCCTATAACAAACAAACAATTGCATGTTATAAGCGCATTAATGATGGATTATGGCATCAATTAGAGGAAGGCTTGATTTCTCGTGAAGAAGTGCTGACAACGCGTTTTTCACTTTTTTTGAAGGAATTTCAAATAGATGAAAACGGAGCAAAAGTTGAAGCTATGTACCGTGGGCATTTAAACCAAGGACATAAGGCCGTCACCCATGCACATGAATTATTAAATGCTTTAAGTAAGCAAGATTATAAATTATATATTGGAACAAACGGTGTAGGAAAGACTCAAAGAAAAAGATTATTAGGTGCCAAGCTACAAGGATATTTTGAACAACTTTTTATCTCCGAAGAAATTGGTTATGAAAAACCGAATCCCCATTTCTTTCACTATATTTTTGATGCCCTGCATACAAGCAGTAAAGAAGAATTTTTAATGATAGGTGATCGTTTAACATCGGATATTCAAGGAGCTATCAATGTCGGAATTGATTGTGTATGGTTTAACCCTAAGAGAAGCATGCCTAAATCATGTTCACCTAAGAGCACATATACGATACCAAATTTAATGCAAATAATGGACTTATTAGAGGAATAATCATGAAAAAAGTAATTCAATCGATTCTACTCTATATAGTAAGTGCTATTGGCATCAGTCTTACATTAAAAGCTGATGTTGGTGTCAGCAGTTTTAATGCGATGAATTTATCAATATCTGAATGGACTTCCATCAAAGTTGGCACAATTACATTCATTGCAAATCTCATTTTTCTGTTCGGTTATATCTGCCTATGCGAAAAAAAGGATTTTAGAAAATTCACTTTGATGTTCATTTCCAGCTTGTTCTTTGGAATGGTTATTAATTTTTTCCTCTATACTATTTTCGGTACGATTTACGTAGAGAATTATTTAGTAAGAATCGGACTATTTATTTTCGGTGCGATACTAGCCGGTGGAACAACAGGCATTATTTTATCATTAGATATTATTCCTTTTCCTATTGAAAGTTTATGTTTACGAATAGCTGAATTAACAAAACGCCCTTTCTCTCAATACAGATATTGTGTCGATTTATTCTCCATTATTCTATCAATAACAATATCACTACTATACAATTTACCAATCAATATTCGTGAAGGAACGATTATCAGCTTCTTCTTATTGTCCGGCATTATTTCATATACACGATTGAAATTTAAAAACTATCAACAGAAACCACAAACTCAATAAATAGCATTACTAAAAAATAACCTCTTACAGTTGAGAATCCAAAGAGGTTATTTTTATCAAACTTTAATATAAATTATCCGAACTTTATTCTAAATGATCAATCTTTTTTGTAACACTACAGTTACACTAACCTGCCCCGATAGTTTCCATAAGAAAAAGCTGCCTTAAAGACAGCTCCGATCTTTAGCTAACGCACCCGTTGTTTATCTGTTTAAATTTGAAAGGATTGAACCAAACATTCTTCATTATCGACAATTTGCTTTTTTTCTTCAAAATCTATATTTAGCTCACTGAAAATCTTTCTCCAAAATATAACAGCAGGGATATTATTGGCTAATTGAACAACAAAGTAACTACCTTTTTTTTGTTTAAACAATTCCTTTAATAATGATATTGCAGCACCTTTTCTTCTATATTTTTTTAAAATGAAAATATCATTAATGCTGTAATCATAGTCCTTATTTAAAAACGGCCTTTCTAACAGTAATAAAAACCCTGCAATTTTCATATCTTTTTTCAAAAAGTATGGGGTTAATCCTTCCTCCTTCCAAATTAATTCAAATGAATCAAATTCAAATGAGCCATCTGTTGATATGTCTAAACCCTCGGTAAACTCCGAAAGGTCATGTAAATAAAGCGAATATAAATTCTGAAGAATATGCTTTTCATCTTTGGAAACGGGGTTGAATGAAACAGTCATTGTTATCCCTCTTTTACCATTTATTAAGCTCTTACTTCATTAAGTTCGATATAAACTTCCATTTGTCCTTCATGAACTCCCCTGCCCCCGTTAGTTGCATAAAGAAAAAGCTGCCTTAAAGACAGCTCCGTGGAATAAGGGTTAATGATTTTTATTTGCATACATTCTTGCCATTGCCGAAGGTGAAAATTTAATTCTATATTTCCCTTCAAGTTCTTTCTTAATTTTATCCGTTAAAGTTAAGCCTTGTTTATTGTGTTCTTCTTCAAGTTCAATCCCATTAGGAAGCAATTTATCTTCATCCCAATCAATCCATTCACCATACCTATTTACCCATTCAATCAATTCATTTGTTAACGTATTTGAAATTAAAATGTCCTCTATATCCAAGTTACAACCACATTGATTGCACCATATAGGGTCCGCCCCAACATCCCCTTCAACTTTCAACTCATATGTTTCTTTTTGTTCACAAAAACATTCCATATTATTTTCTGACTCCTCTACTACACGCTTTTTTATTATATTTTACATGACTTTTGTTAAAGTAACCTATCCTATTAGTTCAATAAGAAAAGCGATTCTTATTAAAGAATCGCTGAGTTTGTAGATAACTATCATCCGAAAAATTGAGGGAACCTCAGGCCTTATCCCTTATCCCTTATCCCTTTTCGATCATGTAAAATTTCTTGAATGATTTCAATATGAACAAAAGACCATGATCTTTCATGAAAGTGAAGAAACACACTTATGGAAAGAATGGAAATATATATTATACTAAAGACGACCCAAAGCAAACTCCCATCTTTAAAAAGGAAATCTTGCAATTGATTTGAAAACAGAAGAAAAAGCCAAGGCCCAGAGGATATTATAATAGGAATGATCCCCGATCCGTTTTTCTCTTTTATCATACAATAATAAACTTTTTTTAACGTATCGCTATCAATCGAATTATAAAAATTTTGAATTTCTTCCACTTCAATCAGTTTCTTCATCCCTTTGAAAGAACGGTCTTTGTTTGATGCTTTTTTTAATTGAAGATAAATTTTATGAGCATCTCCCCGTAATGAAAACATATTTCTGATCTTTCCCCCCTTCCAAAAAACTCCTTACTAAAAGGTTTTGTAATACTCCGCATTTTTATGTAGTCTTTGTCTTTTACAGTATCTACTTAAGGGGATACATACGAATCATTCTAAAAATCCAGCTCGTAATAAAAACATAAAAAGACCATAATCATCGATGATTATGGCCTTTAGGTAACGAAAAAAGAACCGTTTTACTTAGTTTCAGATTCATTTTTGCCCGTATCTTCAGCTAATTGTTCAAATGAATGGACCTTACCATGTGGATTCTGAGATTGTTTACGATCTTTCCATTGGCGTTCTTGTTGTCGCTTAGATTGAGTCATCTAAATAAGCTCCTTTACATAAAGTTAAGTAAAAAGTTTGAAGCAAGATAAGCGTACTCGAGCAGGCATCAATGCATGCCTTTCCACTCACCTTGATTTTTAGATGCTTTTTCTTTTTTTGCTTTATTTTTATGTGCTTGATTGGCATTTGCACTGCCGAATTCTTTGGAGAATTCAGAATCAGTTTTGCTTGAATCAAACCCTTGTTTGTTTTTTTGATCTGCATCATTTTTCTTTGTTCGTTTTGCCATGTATACCCCTCCTTCTTATCTTTAGTATGAGATTTGAAAGAAGAAATATACTCCGAATAAAACCGGCAGCAGCATGAATCCTTCATGTAATTCGGGTAAATAATAAAGTGAATAATGAGTTCGAATTCGTATTTAACCGGTCGTGCAGTACTTTTCAAAAATATTGAATTTGAGGGTTAAATAAGCTTATAGGTGGTTTTTTAATCTCTTTTCGATCAGTTCTGCCATTTGTTTGAATTTGGATTTCCTTCATTATTTATCAATGATGCACCTTTATGATTGTTTTGGTCATTATAAAGTCCGTTTGTTCTTCATCACCCATATAAAAAGAGTGGGCTCCAGTTTGAACAAACCCAATTTTCTTATAAAAACCAATGGCATTTTCATTTTTTTCCCATACGCCCAGCCAGATTTTCTTTTTATTACGTTCCATCGCCATGTCCATTGCTTTATTTAGCAGATACTTACCAAGCCCATGTTTTTGAAATTTGTTCTTTATATAAATCCGCTCGACTTCAAGTGAATCATCACCCATTTCTTCAGTTTGAGCATCATTGGTATTGACCTTTAAATATCCAGCGACTTCATTATTAAAATAAACAAAAAAGAATTGCGAAGAAGTATTGGATAATTCTTTTTCTAATTGGTTTAGGTTAAATGCCCTTTCCAAATAGGCATTCATATTTTCGGGTGAATTCTGATGCTTAAATGTCTCATTAAATGTTTCATAACTAATTTCTTGAAGAATGCGTGAATCGTCTAGGGTACACTTTTTAATATTTATAGTCATTTAAATATGCCGCTCCTCTATATAATCAATAATTTCTCTTGTTTCCCTTTTTTACAAATTCCCAGTCTTTCTCTACATTTTTTCTTACTCTTTGAAGAAGATCGGAAATGGTTTCTACTTCTCTTTCCGAAAGTCCCTCTAATGCAACGGTATTGGAATAATCATTTTCTCTTTTTATAAAAGGATAAATACTTTTTCCTTTCTCCGTTGGAAAGAGCTTTTTAATTTTTTTGTTGTGTTTATCTTCTTTTTTTTCAATAAAGCCATTGATTTCAAGTTTTTTTATAGCACGAGCTGCTGTTGTTCGATCTACTTTTATCATCTCAGCTACCTTTTCCTGAATCATTCCTGGATTTTCACATATTCGCACAAGGTACAAATACTGCCCTTTTGTAAGGTCATGTTCTTTAAATTCGATATTGCTTATGGAATCTAATGCCCTTGCTATCATTCCAATTTCACGAAGAATTTCCTTCATAATGAACTCCTTAGCACGTATTTTTGTTGCAAATGCAATAAAAATGACCTATATTAAATTTAAAGTAATTTTGTTGTGTTTGCAACAAAAAAATAAAGGGGGCGGTATAGTGAAATATGTTTTTTATGTATTTGGAATTTTAATATTAACCCTTGGTATTTCTTTCACTATACAATCAGATCTTGGGACTTCACCTTTTGATGCACTTTTGGTGGGACTATCCATAAATGCGGGGCTTACTGTGGGAAGTTGGGAAATCATAATAGCTTTGATCTTGATATGTTTTAATTCATTTTTAAAAAGGCAAAGACCAGAAGTTTTGGGGTTGTTAACAGCATTTATAACGGGTATCGGGATTGATATGTGGCTTTTTTTATTGCACAATTTGATAACACCTGAATTATGGTACAGCAAAGTTATTTGTTTTGGAATCGGCTTGGTTGTTATAGGATTAGGAACGGCAACATATTTACACACAAATTTTGCACCGATTCCAGTTGACCGATTAACATTAATCATACAAGAATTAACGAAAACAAATATATTTTTTTCGAGAACAGCCATTTACCTCGCATTCTTGATAATGGCAATGATATCAAATGGACCAATTGGCGTTGGAACCTTATTAACCGTTTGTTTAGGGGGGCTGATACTCAATTACTTTATGCCATTTACTGAAAAAGTATTAAACCGCATATTAACACACCCTAGTACATCACCGAATTATGATAAAGATAAAAAGCATTCAATATAGAATGATTTTTATCTTTATTGCTCAACTAACCTGCCCCTAAAAAGACTGCCAGCGATGGCAGCCAGATTTTAAACGTAACGCACCCGTTAGGGAAAGAACAAGTACTATAAAACTCTCTTATAAAGCAAGATTACCGATCAAAAAATCCAGGTGAAAAGAGCGTAAACTCCAATTAATGCAAAGAGAATTGTTAATATGATTATTGAGAAGCAACCCAAACTAACCAAATTATCTTTCAATCGATCGTCAGGTTGTTCCAGCAGACTCTCTTTCACTTTATTTTGTATAGGCGAAATTACCTGATCCAATTCCAGTTCTATTAAAATTTCACTATCACCTTTAAATTTCAGAGCTCGTGCTATTCTTAAAGGATCGTTTCCCATAGAATTTTCGAACAAAATACACGCTTTTACCATCTCTGATGYCTTATTCTTTTCTAAATACCAGTAACGACCTGCCATTGAAGGGTATTTCAATGCAAAATAGATGTCCCCCAGCTTTCTGCGCAGTTCTAACTCATTAGGATAGGTCGAAATTAAACCGTGTAGCCTATCCCTTGCTTTCCCTAAATCATTTTTTTCAATGTCCTCTTCTATCTTCTTAATCGTTTTAACAGGTATCTTTTCTATATAAACACCTCATATCTTTTCTTTATAGTCTTTATTTCTAGATCGTTCAAAATAGTTCCTTCTCCAACAACCAGCCCCTATAGTTACATAAACCAATCTGCAATTTTTACTCCCATGGATTTTCATACTTATTTCTAATTTTATCGACTTTAGTATATTCGCAAAAGGTATCTTTGCCTGATGAATGAACTTTCATCGTATTTTTTTCGACTATAATAGTAAAGTTGTCAGAACCGCCACCATAATCAAATTCGTAATCATTGCTCTCAATATGCTTATATGTTCCGGAAGATTGTTCCCCGCCTTGGACTCTTAAATTTTGAATTTCAAAATTATTTTCCCCTTTAAAGGTAAAGGATTTTCGACAAACACGCTTATCTCCACCCGAATTTTTCCATTCTCCTTTCCAAGATGGTGCTTTTTCTTCACCACACGCAGCTAATACGAACGCAGACATTGCTGAGATCATTAAGGCTTATGTAGAGTTAACACGATTTGTGAAGGACAACAACCCGAATTCAATAAGGAATACGGGCAGAATCATTAAGAACTGAACTATCTATTTTTACGATTCATTGTCGTCACCTTTTTTCATGTTAAAAGTCTTGATTCCACGTGATGTAGGAGGCAGCGGCCTTTGATTATTGCCTTCCCTTTTTAAATTATGAGTGGAGCTTATAAATTTGGGTCTGTCTTTAAATGCCCATATTGGTCTCCTGAAGAAAGTATCTCCTAGTCCTTCCGGGTTAAGTGGAGCAAGTGGTGACATATAAGGAACTCCGAATGAACGTAGGCTACATAAATGAACTACGACGACAAAAAGGATTAGAATCACACCATATAAACCCATTATGCCTGCGCAAATGATAAATACGAACCGCAGCAAGCGAGCCGAAATTGTAATGGCATAGGAAGGGGTCGCAAAACTTGCAATGGCGGTGATTGATACGATGATGACCATTGCCGGCGATACAATGCCAGCCTCAACGGCAGTCTGCCCAATTACAAGAGCACCAACAATGGACATAGTTGAACCAATCGCTTTGGGCATCCGTATGCTTGCCTCTCGTAAGAGTTCGAATATAACTTCCATGATGAATGTTTCGATAACTGCCGGAAAAGGGACCGTTTCCCGTTGTGCTGCAATAATGACGAGCAACTTTGTCGGAATTATTTCCTGATGAAACGTTGTAGCTGCCACATAAAGAGACGGGGTAATCAGCGATATAAAAAAAATTAAAATACGTAAAAAACGTATAGATGAGGCTATATCAAAGCGAGCAAAGTAGTCCTCGATAGATTGAAAGAACTGAATAAATAACGCAGGCACCAGCAAGACAAAAGGTGTACCGTTTACAAAAATGGCTACTCTTCCCTCAAGGAGATTGCCAGCGACCCTATCAGGTCTTTCTGTATAATCAATAGTGGGGAATGGGGTCATGACCTGGTCTTCTATCAATTGTTCAATATATCCGGATTCAAGAATGCTATCAATATTTATTCCTTTTAAGCGCTTTTTAACCTCCTCGACGATTCCTTCTTTGGCAATTCCATTTATATACATGATGGAAACATCCGTCTTTGTCACCGTCCCAATTTTCATCGGCTCTATCCATAAATCCGGACTTTTAATGATGCGGCGTACCAAGGCTATATTTATCGCATTCGATTCCGTAAATGCTTCTCTTGATCCGCGGACCACTGAATTTGTGCTAGGTTCCTGAACGGAACGCCTTTCCCCCCCTTTTGTACTTGCAACCAATGCCATGTTTATTCCGTCAATAAAAATGATGCTATCCCCTGATAATAATGACAAAAATAACTTTTCCCATTCTGTGATGGTTTCTACACCGCCAAGTGAAACCACATCCTCAGAGATCACCTCCAGCACTTCATGTGGAAGCAGCTTTTCTTTTAGTTGAGGATTTTTCATGATGGATTCAATCAAAAAGTCTGTAACGCTTTGACTGTCTATCAGACCCTGTACATACAAAATAATCACTTTAATCTCAGGATTTTGACTCGTCTTCAACGTTCGGAAAATGATATCTGGGCTATTTCCCGTTTTTTCTTTCACGATATCCAGATTGGCCTTTATATAGCTGTCAATATATTGGGGTATTTTACTTTTAGATTGACCTTTTTCGTCCGTTTCTTGCTTATCAGGTTTTTCCCTTTGTCCTTTTTGTTTGAAAAAAGAAACCATAGCACCAACCCTCGTTCTTTCCTTTTTCGTTCTAATTTGTCCAAAAATTGTTCTTTAGGATAATTTAACGAAAGTATAACCACACGTGGTAAATGAAATTTTCATCAATACGATAGCTCCATAAAAATCATTTAGTATTCTTAATATATTTTTTTGATTTTTGTAGGGGCAGCTCTCTACGTTTTATTTTTTAATAATATGCTCTTACAATTGATGGTTATACAAGAATCAAACTTATAATAAACTGCGCTTGCTGTACTAAGCTGCAAGAAACTACAGATGGCAGCCAGATCTCCATTAAAAAAATCAGCTTCCTTTACTACGGTTATTTTTTTCCCTGTTGAACTAGCCTGCCCCTTTAGCTCCATAAGAAAAAGCTGCCTTTTTAGACAGCTCCACCTTCAGCTAACGGCCCCGTTAATTTAGTACTATTCTTCACAAACTACCAGCTAGTTCATTAAGCTGAAATAACATTCTGTTGACGAAATTGTTGTATGGTCAATGTTTTTGGTTCTCTTTATTAGATAGATATTCTGCTACATCTTTTGGAACTTTAAAATACAAATGCAGTTTCTTGGTTCTAAGTTCGATATAAGGGCTATCTTTATATGTAATAATTGTAGCGATTTGTTTAAGTCCCTTTTCATCTGTATTTGGCTCTCCAAGTTTGACTGTATCTTCTTGGTACATCTTATAAATATACTCCTTAGTTGAAGTTGAAGGAGTATCTACAATACGCCATTTATTAATTTCAAGTGTATTAACAAATTCATTTACTTCATCTTGATTGTCTATAACGCTTAAAACCAATTCTGGATTTTCTTCTGACGATACTTCTATCTTTTCGGATTTATCAAGCCCAGGGTCTCCTTTCAGATCTTTTTTTTCATTGCTACACCCGAATAAAAGTACAGAAACAAATATAAATATCATACAAACTTTTTTCATCATTGCCTTTCCCCCTCAAAGAATCAAAACCATACACTCACTGTCTCAATATATCTGAAATTCATTATCGGAATTGATGATTATTTTATTGTTATTTATTAATGTAATCTCAATAGGATATATGGCAGATGTTTTATCGGAGAATATCCACCTTCTCCCAGGTTGGGCTAATATAATAAATACTCCATTCCTTTTTTTACCCATGAAATTAAGGGAATTTTTACTTATTGTATGATTGTCGCGCTCATACACACCAATTTCCTTTAATTTTTCGCTCACACTTATAGTGTCTTCTACAATAAAACCTATTTCACTTATGTTTAAAATGCTTTTAACCGAAAAAGGCTCCATACTATCATCAGCAATTCCATATCTTGAAATAAATTCTACTATATTACCAGAAGGATCATAGAAATAAAGAGCATGGGCAGGTAAATGTGCAAAATTAGCTTCATCTTCCCCATCTTCAACAAGTAAACTCACTCTTTCTTTTGCCCATGATTTTGCCTCATTAAATTTGTTAGCCGGTATGTTAAAAGCAAAGTGATAATAGGGGTCACCTTTTACTTCTTTTGTTGTAAACTCCATTTCACCTGTACCAACAGCCATTCGAAAGCTATTCTTATCTTCATTAATGAGAGAAAAACCTAAAGTTCCAATATAGAAATTTTTCATTTGCATTAAATTTTTAGTCTGTAAAACAATCGATTTAATTTCCATTGACAATAACACCTTCCTTGTATATCTAATTATTAAGTAAGTCATTTATAAAACGTACTGACATTCTGATTAAATCATAATTATCATTCCGAGTAAATTTATTCTATTTTTACCTACATATTCCAACATAACTGATTGTTGCTTTTGTAATCTCACTTATCGATTGTTTGCTGTCACTGTCCCTTTAGCTGCATACGAAAAGGAGCTGATGACAGCTCCTTTATAATGTAGTAAAGCATCTGTTAGTTCATTAAGAAAAGCATTTCTTATTAAGGAATTGCTGAGACTGTAGGCAAATTTGAAGAAATCGAGTTTGCCTCCCGTTTTTTTTATGGCATGTACAATTTTGCAGCGGCTTTCCGCGGGCGGTCAGGGAGCCTCCTCAGCTTCCGCCTGCGGGGTCTCCCTAGACTCGCTTTTCCCGCAGGAGTCTCGCACCTTTCTCTCCAATCCACTTTGTTATAGCATTTATATAGAAACCATACCTGATGAGTTTTTAAGGTGTTAGTTTGGGAACTTCATTTAAAATCAATTAGTACTCTTGAACCTTTTTGTAAATAATAAGAGTGTTAAACATAAATTGAGGAGGAATTGTATGCAGCAGAATCAACCAGCTAAAGGGAACTCGGGCTCCATTATGAAACCGGAATTTGCCGGAACTGATGCACAAAAAGTAAAACAACAAATTCAAAAAGATGTAAGCGAAGGACAAGGTGCAATGACTTCCCGAGAGGCAGGAGCAATGCGCGATTAAAAAAGAGCCCGTCAACAATCGGGCGCAACAACATATTTTTAACCCCGTCCTATAGAACGGGGTTATGCTTGTTTAAGCTTTTAAAATTAAATAACTTTGTGAGAAATTAGGATTTTCCTTCAAAATGCCAGGCAGTGGTCGGTGTATTCTATAATAAATTATAGTCTAACCTTAACCTCAGTACCGTCCTTAGCTCTGACATCAACTAGCACGATCCCTTTATAATTTTTCAGTTCCTTGACGATAGGCTTTAGCATATTTTTGTCTATATGCGGAAAGGTAAAGTCCAGTTTTTTTCTTTCGAAGTGCTCTTTTGTCCATTTGTTTACATTTTGCTGAAGAAATTTTGAAGATAAAATGGAAATAATAATATTTAAAATGGCATATGGAACTGGGATGGTAAACCGAACGTCTTTTGCTTTCACTTTTACATACATCATGAACAACTCACTAATCAATGATGACTGAAACGGTATCCCCGTTTGCCGATTTAATATCAACAATTTGGCCATCTAATTCGTTTTCGATTGCTTCCATGATAAGGCTTATGTCTACATCTTTAACGTATTTTTCCGATTGAGGAATACTCGCTGCGATGCTGTGTCCAGCCATTAATACTGCCTTGACCAGTTTTATAGGCAAGTTGACCGTGACGTTATCATTTTCGGCTGATACAACACGAATTTTTAATGTTTTATCTAAATATTTTGTTGGTTTTTCCAAAAGCTTATTACCTGTCTCTTCTTTCCCTTTTAAGACTTGAATCAGTTCAGATCCCTTATCTGCGTCAATTTTCCCTTCTTGAACCATTGTTAACACTCTTGTTATTTCCTCTTTCATGATAAATTCCTCCCTATTCCTCTTTTAAGAGCTTAATGGCTTCTTCTGGTGTGATTTCGCCATTTTCCAACATGGTGACAACCTTTTTCTCGTCTACTTCATTTTTCTTCTTCTGCACATATCCAAGGGATGAAATGATGTCTGTTAGCTTGCCTCGAACCGTGGGATACGAAATCCCCAGCTCCTTTTCAACTTCTTTGATATTCCCTCTGCATGTTAAAAATACTTCCACAAAATGAAGCTGATCCTTTGATAAGGATGCCAGCTTAGATAATTCAAACTCATTTTCAATCGTAGTGTGGCAATGAGAGCACTGCAACTTTGTAATTTTCAATGTTTTACTGCAGACAGGACACTCTGTGATTACTTTATAAGCCATAATGGACTGCAATTCCTCCCTTTTAGTTGATTCGATTATATAACAATAAATTAAAAATATAAATACATAAATTAAATTATTGAACTAAAAAAATCAATAATATTAATTTGTTATTTAACATTATTGATTTTATATATTCAACCCAAGTATTATATTTACCATAATGGTTAAATTGAACAAGCGTAACCCCGCCCAAATTTTGAACGGGGTTACGCTTGTTTTCAAATGATGGCCTTTTTTAAGGTACTAACACAGGTGTTGCAATAAATGGGCAGCACCTCAATATTCTATTCCACCCACTTTTTGTAGAGGGCATCAAATTTACCCTGGAGCTTCATTTCATCCATCCACATTTCCAAGTAGCTTGCATAAATGAAATCGCCTCTTTGGATCATATAACCTTTTTCACTGTTTGTGAAAGGCTTGTCGGTTTGAGCCGCATGCAATCTTGAATCAGCTTTTGCATATAGCATTGCTTCTACTGTGTCAGTGATCATAACATCATACGTACCTTCTGCTACAAGATGTGGGATATCAAGGTTATTTTCTACAACCGTTATGTTAGCATCGCTTAGATACTGACGGACAAATTCTTCGTTTGTTCCGCCTGGATTTACGCCAATGCGCACAGAAGGCTTGTTGATATCGTCAATGGTCAGATACTTGTCTTTATCTTCCTTGCGAATCAAAGGCACCTTACCGAATGAAAGGTAACCTTGGGATACATAAGCGCTTTTTTGTCTGGCAGTGTTGCGGGTCACACCGCCCACAGCGATATCAAATTTGTCCGCTTGCAGGTCTTTCATCATCGTAGGCCAGGTGGTAGCGACAAATTTCACCTCTACACCAAGATCTTTGCCAAGCTCTTTGGCAGCGTCCGCGTCAAAGCCTTCATACTCATTCGTTTCCGGGTTCAAATAGGTAAATGGTTTGTAGTCCCCCGTCATTCCTACCCGGATGTATCCACGTTTGATAATTTCATCAAGCTGGGAAGACTCCGCTTTTTTCAAATGCCCTGGTGCATTATTAGCTGCCGGTTCAGCCGAGACGTTTTGCGAGGAGATCAGGTCATGACTGACATACCCAGTACCTAGCAAGGATAAGCTGATCACTCCAGCCATCAGTGTTTTTTTCCAATTGTTAAACATGTGATTTCCCTCCGTTTTTTGCTGTATTTTTAATTAATCCATCAATTAGTAAAAATACAACAAAATAAGAGAATCACCTTCAAAAAAAAACATTTTTCCACAATTAATAGAAAAAGGACTACGCATATTAGTCATATCTAAAATGTGCAGTCCTCATTTAATGGTATCTAGTTATGGACCATAAAAAATCATAAATAGCATGAGAAATATGTTTAATGCTAACAATATCTTACCAAAGAGATTTTTTATAGCTAAAACAGAAAATACAATAGAAATCAAGAATGAGAAAATGGCTATTTGGGGTGTAAAATACACAAAGTCTAAAATGCCTGACATAGAAAAAAACAAAAGAAAAATGCTAATAAATAGAAATATCATTGAAAATATTAATGCTATCGTGATATAAATAAAAATCCTGAGTTTTTTCAAATGTTGTTTCTCATAACTATTATCAACCATTTTTCCCTCCTGATATTAAGTTTGTTTAATCATTAAAATCAACCTTTACCGAATACTATTCTTTAGCTATTCAATAAATTCCTTCTTCCACTAACCTGCCCCGATGGTTCCATAACAAAAGGCTGTCTTAAAGACAGCTCCAGCCTGCAGCTAACGCACCCTTCGTTCAACAAAACTCGTTTTTTACCGTGTTTATGCCAACTCCAGTTTACCAATTTGGGGAAATCCATTAGTTCCTTAACGCTTTTCTGACTTTCCTTGCAAAAACTAATGGATCATCAACAGCTTCGATATTAACGTAAACCAAATTCGGTTTATCGAAAAGCCACTCATTGTGTATGGATGAAACTATTATTCCTTGTTTAAGAATGGAAGCAACAAAATTTTCGACTTCTTTTTGCAAGAGTGCTACCCTGCCTAGGCACAATGCCCGTCCAGTATGATTATCTCTGGATTCAAATGAGAAAGAAGAAGTTACTCCAAAACGTTTCCCTAAAATTTTCACTTTGAGTTCATTTCGATTTATGGTTGCCACACATTTGCCACCCGCAAATCCTTCTTGGCCGCCGATAATCTTAGCAAACTTTTGACAAATCAATTCATCATTAGATGCCAATCTATTCATCTCCTCCCTAGTCTTAATAGGATATGAATTAATGAATAAATCCGAAACGGATATATATCTATTTTGAAATAAGAATTATGCTGATTACTCATATCTTATTTAAACTATCCTGTAAGAAAAGGGCCGATCGTCACAGCTCACTAATTAATGAACACCCGTTAGTTTAAGTGTACCACGTCACAAAGTTACATCGATTTTAATATAAATATATTAAAACTTTTCTTACTCACATTTCATTTTATATCATAAAGAGTACCTCCAAGAACAGAAGGTACTCTTTACACACGAATCATCTCATTTAACGCTGTGTTGAACTCCTTGTTATTCTTTTCCACTAAACTCTAAAATATTTAAACCTTCGGATGCTTCTGGTGCTTCAAAAAATTTATTAACATGAATAAACACCGCTTCCGTGTCAAAAGCTGCTCTTTCGGGTTGTTCGTTACGCCTTTGTGCAATTTGACGTAAGCATTGCTCGTTATTTAGATTAAGGAAAATTAGTTGATGGTTTGCATTGGCCTCTGACGCCATATCCAAAAACCACTTTCGCAGTTTTTGAGTGTTAGCTGGAAAATCCATCACTACATCTGTACCGACACTTAATATGTTTTGGACATGCTTTTTCACCAACGGCTTGAACTGAGCCGAGAATTTTAGATAGTCCTCAAATGATGCGATCTGATCGGGATAAAGAGATGAAAGCCATTCATCCTCAGACAACAGTACCGCATGTTTATCTATTGCCAATTGTTTTGATTTAGTTGATTTTCCTGCGCCCATTTTTCCACAGAAAAAGTATAGCGTCCCCAATTGTTTCATATTTTTTAACCCCCCGGGCTTATTTTAGTGGTTGTTGTCCCACCTTGAAAAATAAGAGAAATTTTTGGTTTAGATTATTCATTAAAATCTTCCTCCTCCTTAAAAATACTACCATAAAAATCCAAACCTTTGTTTATCTAAAAAGCCCCGTTAGTTCCATAAAGAAAAAGCTGCCTTAAAGACAGCTCCGATCTTAAGCTAACGTACCCGTTATTTATTTAATTTTTTGAGATTCTAAATTTCGTTTGAGAAAGAAAATAAGCTAATGTAGCAGTTAGCAATGTTACCAGTAATGGAATTGAAGTCTTACCAAACACTACTTCTTGACTTAAATTACTCTCTATCGAAGAAAAATCGGGAGTATAAGAAGCAGTAAGAATCAAACCTGATCCTATTTGAAATACCATATATATCATTACGAAACTAATTAAAAACACAAGATACTTTTTCAATATCGTCACCACCCATTACATTATTTTACCATATTTACCATTCTAATTGTTCTGCCCTGATAGTTCTATAAAACCTTTCGCGGAGTTAACACAAATTGTGCAACAATTTTCAAAGCTAAAAACCATCCTTTAAAAGGATGGCCTGAAAATGGACATTTATTTAAGTTTAAGACATTTTATTCAAACAGCTTATTGTGGGAAAGTAGTCTTATTCTTTATTTCTATAAGCTATTATGGTCGTTTTTAGGGCAGCATAATTTCCAATCGCAGCATAACCATAAAACCAACCCATAAAGATACCTGCTACTAAGCTGTGCCTATGACTAATGAAAATGGAAATCATCAGGCCAAGTGCGAGTGCTATGGAAGGTACAATTTTTTTTGAAACATTAAAGTAAACTTTAATTATTTGAGTTAGGAGCATTATAACAGGTATTGCTATCACGGCGTCCCAAAAGTTTGTATGTATTTCAGGGAAATTCATTTAAGTAAATTCACCTCTTATAGATAGTATGGTCTGATTTTTTAGGATTTAAAACACGCCAAGTATTCCAATTGTCACGGGTCACCAGAATTGTTGCTAAGGGGCCCCAACAACACGTTATGAATAGAATTTGCTACATTAAAGAAATTATTCCAGAAGCGATGCCGTTTGAGGGTAGACACAAACCCGAGAAATACATAACGATTGTGTCACAGTACGAATAAACGGTGTACACAAACAGGTAGTTTTTACTTTAATGCGAACGTATGATAATGCTAAGAACCGTATTTTCAAAAGGCCGCCAATTGGCAGCCTTTTTTGCGAAGAAATGTACCTAATCTAACCTGCCCCGTTAGTTCCATAAAGAAAAAGCTGCCTTAAAGACAGCTCCGATCTTCAGCTAACGCACCCATTAGCTTAGGTACAATAATTCACAATCTTACTTTTTTAGATAACACTATTACTAAAAGTTTTATTTTGTATAAATATTTTATATATGTAAAAAAGCTTACTCAAAGAGTAAGCTTAACCACTATAAACACTATCACATGTTCCAGGCTTTGGTTCATAAAAACAATGGTCTTTAAATTGACCAGTATGTGGTTGATCATACCATGTTGGAGGGCATGGAGCATATGGATTAAAATACCAAAGAGCATATCTAGCCGGATGCTGTCTCCAGTGCTTCAAATTCTGTTCTGCTAATCTTCTTTCAATACCTCTCGCTCTTTGATAAAATACATTCCCTTTTTGAACAGCTTCAAAAGAATAATTTCCTCCTTGTACTTGATAAATGACTTGTGGAATTGTTCTTAAACCTTTAAAGTCTAAACAATTAGCTACAAGACGATTCACAATTACATTTCCAACATATAACATTCCTTGTTTTCCTTCACCTTCGGCTTCTGCTCTCATCATCCTTGCCATTAAGTCAACGTCTGAACTTGTGTATTTTGCTCTTGTCATTTTTCCACCTCAAAAATATTGTATGAAAAATAGCCTACAGTCATGTCATTATTTATGTAATTTAAATGCTTAGTTATAATGACTTACAGCTTTTAGGTAAAATGAAAACTATTGCATTCTTTTTTCCCTTAATTCAACTAACCTGCCCTTTTGTGCCATAAGAAAAAGGCTGCCTTAGCAACCTTTTGTTATACTTTCGACCTTTTATTTGAAAAACCGTTGTTTAAAACTTACTGTTTAATAATTATTACATTTCAAGAAGTAAATCAGCTTTTGATAAATACATATTTTTTGTCCTGCTCCGTTCGGTTCTTGAAACAAGACTTAAAACAACAAATGCAAGTGAAGCAATGACCGATACGGTTCGCTAATTTGTATATTATTTAACCCTTTTTTAATAGTCCTTTGACTGACCTTTCTTTTGTTTGGATAGGGCAGATAGAATGGATTGTTCGCCCACCCCTTGATTTCTCAAAAATTTCTTGGTCAGACTTAACTTAAGAACAATTTTGTAAACGATCATCGCTGAAACGATACTAATGATGGCTCCGACAAGAACATCTGCTGGATAATGGACACCTACCCAAATTCGCGAAATGCCTACAAGAACGGCCAAAATTCCCCATAAAAATCCCCAACCCCTTTTGAACAACCAGAAGGTTATGCAAAATGAAAAAAATATGATCGTATGGTCGCTTGGAAATGAATTATTGACTGCTTTTTCAACTAACTTATTAACGTTGGGCAACTCAGCAAAAGGTTGGTAATTCGAGTGGAATTGCCCTGCTATTTTCGCCAATATTTCTGAGATAACTAATGCAATAAATGCACAGATTACCATGATTCTATTTTTATTACTTCGAGAAAATAAAAACATCAGGACTGCCAATACTAAGAAAAAAATCATGTACTCAGCGATGAATACAAAGAAAGGATTTAAATCCGTGTATTGTTTACCTAGATTATTAATCATTCTAAACAAATTACTATTCATTTCGGACAAAGCCATTGAAAAATTCCTCCTGATTGTATTATCACTTAAACCTTCATTATGCTCCATTATGTAAATAAGATGAACTTCAATTAAACCTATATTTTACATCTTTCAGACAGAAAGTCCATCATCAACGTGGCGGTTTAATCCTCCATTTATATTAAACTATCTATTCACACCTTAAACTATCTTGATGGAAATATTTATATAGGCTCCTGTTGAGTGCGGCGAACAGATGGGTAACTGAATTTGAAATGAAGCAAACGGATTGGCAAGAGAAATGGGATCAATTTGTGCCTATGTTTATTATGACGGAAGTTGACATCGTCCTTTTGATATTTATAACAAGGGCTGAAATTACCAGGAGCTATATAGCTCCTTTTTTGTTTTGTAAAAAAAGCCGCCAATTGGCAGCCTTTTATAGAACGAACGCACTTTAAGTACATTCCTTCACAATCTTTGTAAATTTAAGAAAATATCTACCCACTTAAATTAAATTTTAATATCTAACAATTCCTCCTCAGCACTTAACATATTGATAAATTTAATTAAAGACGCAGGTACATACTTATCTTTTCGATAAATGAATACTGTTTTGACTTTTCCGTATAGATCCGGAATTGAATGTTGTCTAATGATTCCGTCTTGTACATGCTTTGTAATCACACTTTGTGGAAGCATACTTATACCTAGACCAGCTGCTACACAACCGATGATTCCATCTATAGTGCCAAATTCCATTAACTTATTGGGTATCATCTTCTCTTGGTATAACCATTGTTCAAACTTTTCACGATAAGCACATCCTGAATGAAATACAAGCAACGTCCTTGTTTGAATTTCTTTGATAGAAGAAGATATTGGAGGATGAACTGTATCTGTAATAAGCATTAGTTCCTCTTCGAATACTTCTTTTTGAATGAGATCAGGATGATTAATAGGGCCAGATACAAATGCTCCATCAAGTTCATTCTGAAGAACTGCTTGAATATTTTGTTCTGTAGAACCTGTTTTTAAAGTTAAATCAACCTCTGGAAAGTCTCTATGATACTTAGAAAATAAGACTGGTAAGCGAACTGCTGCGGTTGTTTCCATTGAACCAATAATTAACGGACCTCTAGGTGTTTGATCATCATTCATCATACTTTTGGTTTCTTCAATAAGATCGAATATTTTTTCTGTATATGTTAGCAACATGCTTCCTTTGTCAGTTAATGCAGTGCCACGATTATGTCTATAAAAAAGAGTTGTTTGAAGATCCGATTCCAACTGCTGTATTTTCATCGTGATATTTGACTGTGCATATTGAAGTTCCCTTGCTGCTTGAGAAATACTCCCCATCTTAGCAACACTCTGGAAAATTTTTAATGTATGCAAATCCAAAATGATCTCTCCTTAGTTGATATACCTTTTAGCCATCGTTAAAATTGATACCAAATATCATTTTTATGTATTATACCATATAGCAAAGAAAAGATATGCTTATAATATCCTACAATTAACTGGATACTCTAAAGACATCATTACTTTTTGAGGGGAGACACACAAAAATGCCATTATTACGTTTTGACTTAGTAGAAGGAAGAAACGAGGAAACTCTTAAAAAATTATTGGATTCAGCTCATCGTGCGATGGTGGAAGCTTTCCAAGTGCCTGAAAGTGATCGTTATCAAATAGTTCATCAGCACCCACCGCATGAGCTAATAATCGAGGATACTGGACTGGGGTTTAAAAGGAGCAGAGACTTAGTAATTATTAGTATTGTTAGTAAAAAAAGAACTGAAAAACAGAAAGAAACATTATACACACTCCTTGCACTTAAACTTGAATCAGAATGTGGGATTTCTCCACAAGACTTGATGGTTTCTATAACAGAAAACAGCGATGCTGATTGGAGTTTTGGGCAAGGAGAAGCACAGTTTCTAACAGGTTCATTATAACTAACTAAGATATGGTTATAATATACAATTTTTTTTGAGGTGCATCTATGAAGAAGCAAACTTATCTTTTTTTAATAGGGGGAATATTTTCTTTAATCATTGCAATGGGGATTGGAAGATTTGCATATACTCCCATTCTTCCACTTATGCAAAAAGACCTTTCTTTATCAAATACAACAGCTGGTTATATAGCATCTAGTAATTACGCAGGATATTTACTTGGAGCAATTTTAGCTGGTGCCATTCCGTTTAAGAAGTATAGAACCAATTTATTAAGAGTAAGTCTTATCATCAGTACCTTAACCACTGCCCTAATGGGTCTCACATTCTCTAATTTACTATGGAATGTACTTCGCTTTCTATCAGGGTTTGCCAGTGCGTTTGTTTTGGTCTTAGCCTCTGGTATCGTGTTAGATAAACTTGCGGCTATAAGAAAAAGCAGTTGGTCGGGGTTGTTTTATGGGGGAGTAGGTTTGGGAATCTTTTTATCCAGTCTAATGATTCCGAGTTTAAACCATTTATTTCGGTGGGAAGGAACTTGGATAGGACTAGCTGTTGTGAGTGGAATCCTTGCTATCTTTGTATGGATCTGGCTCGATGAAACCCCCAACGTTGTTAAGCAGAAAAATAAACAAGATATGATTGTAAAAGTGCCCCCCACTAAATGGCTTATATGGTTGATTATTGCGTATGGTTTAGAAGGATTGGGCTACATTGTTACAGGAACGTTTATCGTATCCACCGCTGAAAAGACCTCATACTTTCATAATGGTGCCACCTTAGTTTGGATGATGGTGGGATTGGCTGCGATTCCATCCTGTCTCATTTGGTCTTTACTAGCTAAGAAATGGGGATATATTAAATCTTTAGTGCTTGCAATGGCTCTGCAATCCTTGGGTATTGCGATGCCAGCCTTTTGGATGTCAAAAACTAGTTTTGTCATAAGTGCCTTATTATTTGGAGCCACGTTTATGGGTATCACCACCCTGGCTACAACATTGGGTCGGGAAATGACTCCATCTGATAGCAGTCGGACTATTGGCATTCTTTCTGCTATTTATGCTATTGGACAGTTAATAGGACCAACCCTAGCTGGATTCTTATCATCCATCACACATGATTTTAATTCTGCTTTTATTGGCGCAGCATGTGTTGTCTTCTTTGGGGCAATTTTGCTTTTAAGTGGGATTCATTTCGAGAACAACCCTAACATAAGAAATTCAGCCGTCCAATACAAAAAATAGAAGAGAATTAATTGGGATAAAATACAAAATCGGGGGATTAATTGATGTTAAATAATGAAATGATGAAGCATTTGAAGATTAAGAATCCCATTATACAAGCTCCTATGGCTGGCGGGATCACCACTTCGAATTTAGTAGCCGAGGTATCCAATTCTGGAGGACTTGGAATGATTGGAGCAGGCTATCAGACACCCATACAATCAAGAGAGCAGATTAGAGAAATTAAGCAGTTAACATCAAACCCTTTTGGCATCAATCTTTTCGTGCCAAACGAATTTAACGTAACGCCTGAAGCAGTCCAATCAGCTAACCAGCTATTACACACTATCCGTAAGCAATTAAACTTAGAACAAACAGACAGCTTTGACATTCCTGAATATAACAAAATTTTTGAAAGCTTTATTGAACAAGTTAACGTTGTCATTGAAGAGAATGTATCTATTTGTTCCTTTACATTTGGTATTCCTCCTAAGGAAGTGATGGATAAATTAAAACAGCACAACATTACTCTTATAGGGACAGCTACAACTGTGAGGGAAGCCGTTGAAAATGAAAAAGCAGGAATGGATATGGTTGTTATACAGGGCAGTGAAGCTGGCGGGCACCGCGGGAACTTTATTGATGGTCATCAGGAGAGCCTAGTAGGTTTAATGTCACTTATTCCGCAGGTTGTTGACAATGTAAGCATACCTGTTATTGCTGCTGGAGGAATTATGGATGGAAGAGGATTAATGGCTTCATTCTGCTTAGGAGCACAAGGTATACAAATGGGTACAGCTTTCTTGACTTGTATCGAAAGTGGAGCACATAAGGTACATAAAGAAGCCATTTTGAATGCTGATGAAGACCAGACAACCTTTACTCGTGCCTTTTCTGGTAAATGGGCAAGAGGTATTAAAAACAAATTTATTGAAGATATGCTAGAGCATGAATTGGCTGTACCCGATTTTCCTGTTCAAAACCTTTTAACTCAAGTAATTAGAAAAACGTGCAGTGGACAAAATAATCAGGATTTCATGTCACTCTGGTCTGGACAGAGTCCAAGATTAGCAAAAAGTCAAACCGTTGAAATATTAATTAAAAATATTCTTGCAGAAGCCGAGAATATAAATAAACAATCATTTTCTCCAAAGTGAACTCATATAAGCATAAAAAAAGAAAAACTACATCTTTAAACAATTGAGATTTGTTCGAGAAAATACAATTAGTTGCGTATCCGAAATTAATGACGAGTCATCACTTTTCATACCTGAAGGATTCACTAATAATATTAAATGAAATCTAGGACATATATTTGTTGTACAAGAAAAGTTCGTTTTTAATAGTATTAATGAAAGAATTACAATACAGAAAGACATTTTCGATTTAATCATTACTGGTACTAAACCAACCAATTGGGGAGAAAAAGTACTACCAATGATTAGCGAACTATACAATCACTGGAGAAACAAGTGTACAGATCGAACAAAAATTGGAATTTCGGTTAAAAGAAGTTATAGAGAAGCCGTTTACTACTTCAACAGGTCTCACATTATCAACAGTTGAAAAATTTCTCAGTTATTGTTTATATCATGAAGGCATGCATTTCGCTACAATAAATTCGTTCAAACGAATTATTCAAAATGAAAGAAAGAATAGGATCCTTTAGTACAAACAAAATGTTCTATTCTTTCAAACAATCATTTAAAAAAACTTTATTATAGCACCGGCACAAATGGTCGGTGCTATATGTGTTAAAAGCGTTTAAATAAATTATCATCAAACACACTGTAAGTCCAGGTAATGCACCCGTTAGTGGAATAGAGCACGAAAAGAGGTGAATAAAGGACATCCTCCTTCCCATTATAACGGAATCTCAAATTGATCCTTTCGCTTCTGCTCCAAACTAACGATAAAGGAACGCATCCGCTTCATGGAAAACTGAAAGACCGGGCTTTGAATAAAGGTATATGCAAACGTCATAATAAACACTGGACCTCCAAGGATGAAACCGATAATCAAGATGATGCTCTCGACAACGATTCTTGCCCAACTGACCGATAACCCGGTTTTTTCCGAAACGGAAAGCATGAAACCATCCCTGGGACCTGCCCCAATTCCCGCAGCTACATAAATTCCTCCGCCAATTCCGGTTATGATGATACCCGTCAACAATATGAGTATATTCAACCACCAATGCTCCGTTTCATGAGGAAGAATGTTGAGATGCAAAAAGAAATCCATGATTGGGCCAATTGACAAGGCATTTAGATAGGTACCAATATTAATATACTTCCTATCCACGACAAAGACGATCAACACAAGTACTAAACCACACATGACACTCCACGTCCCAATTGTGAAACCGAACCTTTCGAACAGGGCGACGTTTAAAACCTCCCAAGGATGCAGCCCCAAGGATTGAACATTCACCGCAATCGCATTCCCTAATCCAAAGAAAGTTAATCCAAGAAAAAAAATAAAATACCGTAATAGCCGCAATGCCATCTCTTCACCTCTTCACCTTTTATATCCATCTACTATAGATGAAGCAGGTTAAATGAACAAGATGATCTATCCAAATCAAAAGTTGTTACCAAATGATTAACAGTGAAGCACATAAAGACGTACCTAAGGATGGTAGGTTATTTCTTATGCAACTAACCTCCCTCTATAAACATTGATGTATCAACGGTTTGCACCACTCGGTATATTAGGGAATTTATTTTTTTATTCTACTTTTAAACAGAGTATTGAAATTCTGGTTTTTATTAGTAAATTGAGCGTACGCTTCGCTAAAACTAATGGAAATCATTAGCTATTTTCTCCACTATGTGATGCACAATAGATCTCTGCGAAACTTATGATGACGTACCCTCCCATGTCTCTTAGCGTCATTTGCGCTT
>NZ_JBFUIQ010000038.1:0-35516 GCF_056401795.1 Peribacillus sp. P4_D6 | reverse complement strand
GTGACATGTGGAGCTGACTGATACTAATAGATCGAGGACTTAACCAACGCTTTTTAAAAAATGAAATACCTTCTTATTATCTAGTTTTGAAGGAACAACGTTCCTTTTATGTTTGGTGGCGATAGCGAAGAGGTCACACCCGTTCCCATTCCGAACACGGCAGTTAAGCTCTTCAGCGCCGATGGTAGTTGGGGGTTTCCCCCTGTGAGAGTAGGACGCCGCCAAGCCATTTGAAAAGACCAGCCATCCGGCTGGTCTTTTTTGAGGTCGTTATCTTCAGTACTTATTATTTAAACCTGTTATAGACCATAAAGAAAGTTATATGCAGGATAAATGGTAGGACATACTATTAATGCATCTGAATTTCTATAGCTATCTGTCTTATCCATATCAGTTTAAGACAAAGGGACAGAATTCTTCGTTTCTGTAGGGATATATGTTAAACTTAACATAGTTCTGAAACTGTCATTGGGGGAATAGCCGATGGATACCTCTGCTAAAGATGAAATGATTTTTTCGTTTGCTGAATGGTTGAGAGACCAAGGCAAATCAGCTAATACGATCAAAACGTATACTGGTGTCCTTTCACAGTTTTGTGACCAGACACAAAAGATATTGATGGAGATCCATTCTGAAGATGTTCAGGGTTATCTTGATAATTTAGAAAATTGCAAGAAAAGCCCAGGGACAATCGAAAAACACTATATTGCATTAAATGTCTTCTTTAAATTTTTAGGTAAACCGCAAGTGATGCTTTCAGTGGAACGTAAAGTTAAGGAGCACAAGCTTGAGGTACCTGAAACTTTAAGCCTCAATGAGCAGCAGATACTGTTAAGAGATATAGAAGCAGAAGGGAATCTAAGGAACATTGCCATCGTCTACCTTTTGTTACATACTGGAATTCGTGTCTCCGAATTATGTGACTTAAATGGCCGTGACGTCATAATGGAAACAGAGCGGAATTATATACTTGTCCGGAACGCAAAAGGTGAAATCGACAGATCCGTACCCCTTACGATATCGGCTATTCAACATGTACAAAATTATCTTTTTTCTTTAAAAGAAAAAGCAGATCCGTTATTCATCTCAAGCTATAATCAAAGGATCACTCCGAGGTCAGTTCAATATATATTGAAAAAATACAATGTGCATCCGCATAAACTGCGACATACTTTTTGTCAAAGGTTAGTGGATAATGGAATAGATATACAAACGATATCAAAGCTTGCCGGTCATAAAGATTTAAACGTAACGAAGCGTTATCTAAAAGAAAAATCGCTGGATCTGGCAAATGCGATAGATCAAACTTTCACGAAACACTAATATAAAGAAATGAAAAAGGGAAGAGAGATCTTTCCTTTTTTTTGTTTAAACAAACAGATTCCTTGGAAATGACGAATAGGACGTTTTGTCTTAAGAGATGGGACGGGTTGAAAGAAGAGGAATATAGTTCAGTCAAAAGGACCGAACATATTGATGCATTGTTGAATTAAAAAAGAGGGGGTTCCTGAAATAAGGAATCCCCTCTTCTTTTTCTTCGTTACTTAACTGTTTTTTTCTTCTTTTTACCTATTTTCATTATAAATTCATATACTACCGGCACTATTACAAGTGTTAGCAATGTAGAACTCACCAGTCCGCCGATAACGGTAATTCCCAAACCTTGTGATATTAATCCACTGCCTTCCGCACCGATTGCCAGAGGTATTAAAGCGCCGATTGTGGCAAGGGCAGTCATCAGGATAGGGCGTAGACGGGTGGATCCTGCCTCGAGTAAAGATTCCCTGGTAGATAGCCCGGATTCTTCATTCTTGATAACACGGTCGACTAATACGATGGCATTGGTCACGACGATACCTATAAGCATCAGGACACCCATCATTGCCGAAACGCTGATGGTCTCACCTGCAATGAATAGCCCTGCCAATGCCCCGATTACCGTAAATGGTAAGGAGAAGAGAATGGCTATTGGTGCTAAACCACCATGGAAAGTAACCACTAGGACAAAGTATACGATAGCAACTGCCGCTAACATAGCGATACCAAGTTGAGTGAATGATTCTTGGATATCTTCCGTCACTCCGCCGTAGTCTATAGAGACGCTTGCAGGAAGGTCTAATTTATCAACTTCCTTCTGTACCTCAGCTGTCACTGCGGCCACATCATCCGATTTGATTGTTGCAGACACGTCGGCATAAATTTTTCCATCGCGGCGGCTGATTGTATCGGAAGCTTTGCCTTCTTCGATTTTTACAAGCTCTTTCAATGGGATTTCCATTCCCATTGGAGAAGAAATTTTCGTATTCTCTAGATCTTTTTTGTCTTCGAATGTCGTTTCTTTTGTCTCGACATATACTTTGACTTCTTCTCCATCTTTCTTAATGGTAGTTAAAGCATCATCCTTATTCGTATTGGCGATGGACATTCCAATTTGTGCAGCTGTCAGTCCAAGGTCGCTTAGCTTTTCTTGGTCTGCAACTAAAGTGTATTGCTCATAAGCATCTAAAAGACTTGTATCAACATCTTTTAAATCTTTATTTTTCTTCATGATATTTTGAATATCATCAATTACCGGTTCAATATCTTTTTGTGTATTTCCGTAAACAAACAGAGTGGTCTCGTTGCTTGATGTTGATGTGAAATCTTGTTGTTTCCATGTTCCAGGTGAATCAAGTTCAGTTAATTCTTTTATGACGGTTTCTTTTTTGTCCCCGAAATTTTCGGTGTCTTCGTCATAGAGTACATAGAAGAGAGCCGAGTTACTCGAGCCGCCCATCATGCCTCCGCCCATCATGCTTTCGCCAAGTGTGTATTGAACGGTCTTCACATCGTCTTTATCCATGAAGTATTTTTCCACTTTTTCTGTTTGCTTTTCAATATCCTCTTTTAACTCTCCAGGTGCGGGAGTGTAAGTGACGATGATCGTTTTTTCTTCATCTGCAGGCATGAAGCTTACACCGATGCTTGGGATTAGGAATAAACTGCCAACTAATAATACAATGGCTGTGCCGAAAGTGATTAGTTTATGGTTTAATGACCAATCCAGTGATTTTCGATAGAATGCTGATAGTTTGCTTGGTTTTTCTTCATGTGATTTTAATTCTTTTTTAGATAGTCCCTTTTTAAATAAAGAGTCTGCCATTGCCGGAACAAGTGTGATGGCGATTATTAATGAAGCGACTAATGCAAACACCATTGTTAAGGCGAATGGCGTGAATAGTTCCCCGACAGGTCCTGTAACGCTTGCTAAAGGCAGGTATACGGCTACAGTAACGATTGTCGATGAAAGGATGGGGATGAACATTTCCTTAGTGGCAGATCGTATTAATTTGCCGCCTTTTAATTGTTCGCCTTTTAAAGCCATTCTTCTATAAATATTTTCTATGACGACAATGGAGTCATCGACGACTCGGCCAATCGCAACGGTCATGGCCCCAAGTGTCATGACATTCAATGAAATATCCATTTGTTTGAGCACCAAAAGGGCTGCTAACAGGGATAATGGAATCGAAATGACGGAAATGAGAGTCGTTTTAAAGTTCCTAAGGAACAGCATGATAACAATAACGGCAAACAGACAGCCGAAGAGTGCCTTGCTGATCATGGTTTCAACGGAATCTTTAATCGGTTTAGCTTGATCGAGAGTAGTGTGTACACTTACCCCATTAAACTCTTCTTTGAAATTCGATGCTTCTTCATTTACTTCGTCGACAATTGCAACTGTATCGGCATCAGGTGATCTTGTAACCTGGATTCCAATCGACTCGCTACCGTTTGTTCTTGAAATCGATTCAGCCTTACCGGTAATTTTAACATCGGCAATTTCTGATAATTTCACATTTTGCAGTTGGGCAGGACCTGTTTCCATTTCAGGAGATAATTGATTGGTTTCCTGTCCAGTTTGTGCTGGCGCTCCTGTTTTCGGGCCGCCGGTTAAAGGTATCTTTATATTTTTCAGGTCCTTTAGTGTGGAAATGTTTCCATCCACAACGATCGTTTTCTCTTTATCATCAAAGTTATATATGCCAAGCGGCATACTGACGTTTGCAGCCTGGATAACCTTCTTTACGGTTTCTTCATCGAGCCCGTATTGAGCCATCTTGTCCTGGTCGAATACAAGGCTTCCTTCATTTACTTGCTGTCCGGAAATGGATACGGAAGTCACGCCGTCAATTCCTTCAAGTTTAGGTACTAACACCTCTTCGACATTTTTTGTAAGGGCTGGTAAATCAGAAGCCTTATCTGTTACACTGAGTGCGACGACAGGAAAAGCGTTTAATTCTAATTTAGATACGCTCGGGTCATCTACTCCCTCTGGCAGTTCCAATTTCTCTAAAGCTTCTTTCACTTCTTTTACTGCATCATCCATATCCGTATCATAATCATATTGTAATTGGATGGAAGAGGCATTGGCCATGGACGAAGAACTGACTAATTCGACTCCTGGCAAATTTGTTACTTTTAGCTCAATCTGGTCTGTGAGCTTATCTGCTACTTCTTCAGGTGCAGCTCCAGGATAAACAGTGGAGATGCTTATTAAAGGAGTGGAGATGCTTGGTATGGTTTCTTGTTTCATGTTTAAACCGGAGTATAAACCAGCTGCAACGATGATGATGGTAAGCAACCAGATTGCCAATTTATTCTTTAATGAAAATTTAATTATTGAATTCAAGCTTGTACCCTCCATACATAAAATTGTGACCAGTCGGTCACAAACTCAAATATATAGTATATGGATTATGATTGCAATAGATAATATCCGTTAGTGCTAACGTTGTGATTTCAAGGGTTTTGGGATACAATTTGGAGGATGTGACCAGTTGGTCACCGTTGGACAATTTTAAGAGATAGGATGAATTTGATGAAAGAAAAAAATAAGATGATCATAGATAAGTCTGTGGAGCTTTTCGCGGAGAAAGGCTATCATGCAACTTCGGTTCAGGAAATTGTTGAAAAATGCGGGATAGCAAAAGGGTCCTTTTATAATTATTTTAAATCGAAGGAGGAATTACTAGTCTCCATTTTTAAATTTTATTATGAAGCGTTGACAGACTCATTACTTGATCTTGAACTGGATGCTTCATTGTCCAGTAAAGACAAATTCATGAGGCAGATCACTGTTCACATTGAGCATATGACGGGAAATACCAACTTGATTCAAATGATGATGCAGGAACAAATGGTTCATATCAGCAAGGAACTAGATGGATTTTTACATTATATCCATGAAGAGGGCTTGATTTGGTTCAAGCGTAAAATCATTGAGTTATACCCGGGACTTTCATCTGATCTTCTGCCCGATTGCACCATTATTTTAGATTCGCTTTTCAAAGGCTATATCGGAATATTGATCAGGAAACAAAATGCTTTCGATGTAGAATTGTTACCTAGCTTCATATTGAACCGGATGGATTCCATTGTCGCAAGTCTGGAGAACATGGAAGATCCATTATTGAAACAATTTCCCCTACCAGGTTGCTCGATGCGGGATATGAGCCCAAAAGAAGAAATCCATTCGATTATCGCGAGGATGCTGGAAGTGGAAACACGTAAAGAAGAGGGAATGGAGACACGTAAAATTACGGAAGCTTTAAAGGCACTCCAGGAAGAATTTTCAAAGGTTAGGCCAAGCTCAATCATCTTGGAAAGCCTTTTGTTATTTTTGGAAAAAAATGAAAAAAGGAGCCCCTTGTGTTCAAAGCTTATCTTATTGATGAAGGATTATTTGCTGAATATATGAAGGCTTTACTGAAAGGGGCGAAAGCCTCTTTTTCATTTAAATTTTTAATGAGATTTAAAAACGGAGATTTAGGAAAAAGTAAAAAGTGATGGGAAGAAGACAATTCTTTCAATAATATGGGGGCTAGAATCATGCGATGGAAAAAGGGAATGCTGATTTATAATAAAAATGCAGGGAATGATAAACTCGAAAGGAATCTAGGAGGGTGTCTTCCGGTATTAGCTCCACATATTGATGAGTTTCTCATTCTACAAACAAAGCAAAAAGGCGATGCATGCCGTTATTGTTTGGAATATGGTGAAGAAATGGATGTAGTTTTCGTATTGGGAGGAGATGGAACGGTACATGAGTGTGTAAATGGCCTTTCACCCCTTCAGAGGCGGCCGTTGTTTGGGATTTTACCTGGAGGGACTTGCAATGACTTCTCCAGGACATTAAAGATTCCTCAAAATGTTCGTCAAGCTGCGGAAGCATTAGTAAACGGTAAGGTTCGTCCAATTGATATTGGTAAGTCCAATAACGATTATTTTTCCAATTTCTGGGGAGTTGGGCTTATTTCAGATGCTTCAAATAATATTGATGAGCAGGAAAAAAGCAGGTTCGGAAAGATAGGATATTTATTAAGCGCTGTAAGGACGATTGGTGAGAGTGCTCCCTTTCCCTATAAAGTGGAATATGATGGGGATTTCATTGAAGGGGAAGCAGTTATGATTTTGGTCTTGAATGGTTGTTTTATCGGCACTAATTTATTGCCATTTCCCATGATTAGACCAGACGATGGGCTCTTTGGCGTTGCCATCTTGGAAAATGCAAGCCTTGGTGCATTTTTAGAAATAATAGCGATGAAACGTTCATGGACTCAAAATATGAGTTCTGACTCTGGGGTGACTTATTTACAAGCAGGTACCTTGACTATTGAATCCAAGAGGCCGCTTGATGTGGATATGGATGGAGAGAACTATAGGCAAACTCCTTCACGCATTAAAGTCCTTGCCCATCATTTGTCGGTATTAATACCAAATTAGTGTGGGGATTCTATTTAAAAGGAAAGGCTTATGTGTTTTTTTTGTATATTCATTCCTTATTTCTGCAATTGTTTCCAAAATAGGATAAAATGTATGATGATATATCATTTTTTGCAGGAGGACCAATTATGGTGTACCAGGTCGGATTGTTAAAGGGCATTTTACAGCCTTATCGGAGTCGTTATCAGCTGCAAAATGCAGAGGCAGTCACAAAGTTTGGATTGAAATTAATATTTATATATTTTCTTAGTCTTATAGTATTCGCCGTTGGGGGATATTTTGGGATTGGTTCAGAATCATTTTCCAAAGAAATCACGAAGATGAGCGCCAATGAATTTGAAGCAGCAAAGTTGCTGATTTTGAGCGGCAATATAATAACAGGAATAATCCACCCTTCTATATACATATTTTTAGCAGCTCTATTCTTTTGGATCGTTACTGATATCCCCTATATAAAATTAGTTATCGTTCAAATGATTCTTTTTGGCCTGCAATTAGTGGAAAAAACATTATTGATTCCCTTATTCGTTTTAATGGATATAGGCAGCGATGCCAATCCTTTTTCTTTGGGGATCATCAGTCAGTATTTTCTCAGAAGCGATTATTTCATTCACTTTTTCAGTGAAATTACCATTTTTCAATTTCTCATTATTGCTCTGCAATATTTTTATTTAAAGGAATTTACAGAACGTAATAATTATTTGGTCCTTTTAATGATTGTTCTTTTCTATTTGGCCACATGGTTTGTTAAAGCCTTTTTAGGATACATCCAAGTAGGCGTATTTGTATAAAGCGGGTGAAATGAATGAGCGGTAACTGGAAAATAGTGGCGGTCTCCATTGCGTCGATAGTGTTAATAACCGTTAACTTATACCTTATTGAAAAAAAGGAAAGCAAAGTGGAACGTACGGTTTTCGTTGAAAACTGGACTAAGGTAAAAAAAGATACAATTACGGATACTATTCAAACAAATGGGGTAATTAAACCAGTAGAAGAGTATGATATCTATTTTGATGCCAAGAAAAATGATTTTAAGAAATTCCTTGTAAAAGAAGGCGATTCGATTACGGCTGGCTCCTCGTTGTTTGAGTATACGGCGACCGAACTTGATGCGCTTAAAGCGAGTTTGGAAGCGGAGAAAACGGCAGCTGAGGGGGAAAGGGCAGGGATTGAGGAATACATAGGGAAGTTGAGGTCTTATCAGGGGACCTTGACCAGTGAACCTGAAGCTGCAATTGATGAATCGGTGGAAAAAAACTTGAATATTGATATAACGACAAGCTCTTCAGACCTTATTAAAAGTAACATTGAGCAAGAAATGTACAAGCAGGAACTAGAAAAAAACAGGTTGGATGAAAAAGTGAAAATGCTTGACGCTAAATTAAGTTCGATTGAGGAGCAGTCCAGTGCAATTGTGACGACGAGCGAGGCTGATGGTGTCGTTAAAAATATCAATAAAAACCTTGATAATCCCATTATATCCATCGTTTCTACAAATATGGCAATTGAAGGGTATTTCTCCGGAGAGGAAATGAAAAAGGCTGAAGTGGGCATGACTATAAAAGCAAGTTCCTCTGATTCAAAAAAGGCATTGAAAGGGACGATAGGCCGTATCCATTCCTATCCCGCAGAAGAGCCATCATTAAAAAAAGATAACAGATTTCCATTTCAGGCTTTAATCGAACCGGAAGGCGAAGAAACGGAACCTCTGTTGGTGGGATCGAAAGTGAACCTTACTGTAATAACCAATGAGAAAGCCGGTGTACCCTCCATACCGATAGAGGCGGTACAATACCAAAAGCATCCATATATTTACAAGTTGACGAATAAAGGCCATGTGGATAAACATTACATTACAAAAGGTCTTAAGGCTGAAGGGAAGCAGGAAATCATAAAGGGACCGTCTGTAGGTGACGTCATCCTCCTGAAGCCGAATGTGGCAGTGAAGAACCATTCTTATTTTATTACCCCGATTCAATTTGAAAAAGTGAAAGCTGGAACTTATAAAAAATTCACCTCTAGGGAAAAAGTAAGATACCTGTTACTTGGCATTCTGGAAAAATAACCGCTTTTTTCACAAGAGAGGTGATGTCAAATTATTTATTAATTATATCAATATAACTTAAGTGATTAAAAATCGGGAAGCGTAATTATAGATAGAATAGCTATTAATACAGAATATTCAGACATATTTAAAGACCTTTTTCTAGAACGGATGCGAATAAATATTTACAGATTATCATTTTTAGTATAATATTTTATTATAAGTTAACTCGCTTAATCTTATTCCAAGAACGGGGGACCCATTTTTGTGGATTTTATCCGCTAGGGGTGAATTCAGAAATGAAAGGGCTTTTTGTGTTTCCAATCCTAACCCGACAGCTAACCTCGTCAGCGTCTTCAAGGGAACATGTGTGAATATTCACGCCTATAAGAAATCGACACATGAAGTGTCTTTTTTTTCGGCGTAAAGACAGAGTTTTTCAAAAAAGAAAAATTACTTTCTTTTATTAGTATCTTGTTTCCCTTACCGAGACAAAAATGTTTTTGCATCAAAGACTTTATGGAAGGTGAGGAAAGTAAATGAAGAAATTCAAACTAAGTTTAGCTAGCCAAATTTTCATTGGTTTAATTCTAGGGATTATCGTTGGTGCCATTTTTTATGGTAATGAGACGGCCCAAAACTTTTTACAGCCATTCGGAGACATTTTCCTACGAATGATTAAAATGATTGTAGTGCCGATCATCGTTTCAAGCCTTATCGTTGCAGTTGCTGGTGTAGGTGATTTGAAAGCGGTAGGTAAACTAGGTGCTAAATCATTATCATACTTTGTTGTCGTAACTATGATAGCGATTGCTGTTGGTTTAATTTCAGCGAATATCATCCAGCCTGGTGCTGGTGTGAATATGGATAAGCTGGAACAAACTGATATTTCTACGTATGTTGATACAGCAGAAACTAAGCAGCATGAATCGTTCGTGGATACACTCGTTCACATTGTACCATCCAATCCAGTTCAAGCTATGGTACAAGGCGATATGCTAGCGATCATTTTCTTCTCCGTGTTGTTTGGGCTTAGTATTGCAGCCATCGGTGAAAAGGGTAAACCAGTATTCCGCTTCTTCCAAGGTACAGCTGAAGGAATGTTCTACCTAACTAACATGGTCATGAAATTCGCTCCTATCGGTGTATTTGCACTAATCGGTGTGACGATCTCCAAGTTCGGTTTGGAATCTTTAATTCCGCTAGGAAAGTTAGCGCTTTCTGTATACGGAACAATGATTTTCTTTGTAATAGTCATTCTTGGTCTTATTGCGAAATTTGTCGGATTCAATATCTTTACGCTGATTAAACTTCTAAAAGAAGAATTGATTCTTGCTTTCTCTACTGCAAGTTCAGAAGCGGTTCTTCCGAAACTCATGGAAAAAATGGAGAAAGCGGGATGTCCAAAACATATTGCTACATTTGTTATTCCGACTGGATACTCCTTTAACCTTGATGGTTCTACATTATACCAAGCGTTAGCAGCTATCTTCATCGCTCAAATGTACGGAATCGATTTAAGCGCGTATGAGCAAATTACGCTGATGCTAGTGTTAATGATCACGTCCAAGGGAATTGCGGGTGTACCGGGTGTATCTTTCGTAGTTCTTTTAGCGACATTGGGAACTGTCGGTATTCCTATTGAAGGTCTAGCATTTATTGCCGGTATCGACCGTATTCTTGATATGGGACGTACAGTGGTAAACGTTATCGGTAATTCACTTGCGGCAATCGTCATCTCTAAATGGGAAGGTCAATTCAACCCTCCTTCCAAAAAAGAGTTAGAGCAAGTTTCTTAATATAAAAAATCCAGAGTGAAATGTCACTCTGGATTTTTTTATTTATTTTTTTGAATGAAATAGCGCTTTCTTATTTCTCGATGACTGTAAACTCTGCTTCCTTAGAGATACTCAAGCACTTCAAGTTGAATTGTTTTATGGAGGATACTACAATCTTGGCGCGTCTTCCCGGATGTCAAAATACCCCCAAATTCATAAAGCCTTTCATCTTGTTTACCTCAAAACCAAATCATTTCCTCTCGGCCCAGAAGGTCATCTGTTGTGAAATGAAACTACCTTCCGGCTTTAAAATACGTTGATTTGTTTCAAAGCTAATGTCGGTTATTTTGCGCTGGGGAAGCATCAGCAAAAAGGGAAGCGGCCCTATGAAATGAGTGAATGAGTGATAAAACCATATATGATCCATTCTTCGAATCCTATATTTTTTCTTATTGGTTAATATGGATTTTGATTCATGTTATTTACCTGATGCAGATGATGATGATGATTAATATTGGGGTTATATAACTTACGTGAAACTCCAAAAGTTTGATAAAATAACATTATTGATTGAGAGCTCGGAGGGGGTCAGGTTATGAAGAATGAAAGTAATGATATCTTATACATGTATATGCAGGCTTCCGAACGTTTTGTCCTTTTTAATGGACTCAATTTTCGTGAATTCGTCAATTCGCTTCCGTATACCTTGGATTCGATCTTATTATTGAAACATCAATTCGATGGTGGGGAATACAATTTGAATGTCCTGCTTGAGAGCGCTTCATCTGAAGCTATTGCGAAGCTCGTTAAAGAAAATGTCCGGGCATATGGAGATTTCTGTTGGATCGATTTTGAAGAAGCGGAAGGGCTGGATGAATTGGATGGAAGGGAAATAGCGGAACTTTTATATTTAGGACATGCTAAAACCCATCTGGATCCCCCGTTTTTCCGTAAATTGAATAACCAATTTGTGTACCTTGCCCAGGATGATGGCTGGTTCAATAAAATTTATTTTCGTTCTCTTTCGACATATTATATGATGTTAGGAAGGCTGATTCCGCTAAAGCTGGAGCCGTTAAAAGTAGAGAGGACGTGGCTTGGAATCAGAAAGAAAAAAGAGCTGACGGCGATTCCTGCAGAAATCATCGTTTCCTTGGCTCATATTCTGGCAGAGGGGCTCGTTTTTTCCTTTCGGGATGTTAAGTATACTAGAACGAAAATTGAGATACCGGCATGGGTCGTAGGGGATTATTTAAACATGGATGAAATGCATGATTCCTTTTCGGATAGAGATAGTAAGGAGCCCGATGCATTTATTATCTTCAATCGAAAAGAGAAGATTTGGGAAAGTGTTATTAAAAATACACCATCCTCCTGATTTTATTTGAAGTCTTTGAACTTTTTAGGTGTAAGACTTACCGTCTCATGCATAAAAGATAAGAGAGGGAAACGTAGAGGTGTTCACAGGATGTGGCGGTTTTATTCTGTGTTCTGCAAAATAGTAATCATTGGAAAAGCCTCAATGATGGAAGTTTCGCTTTACCCCGCATTAACAGGCTGTAAGGAAGCCTGATGATAAATGTAATGAAAAAGAAATGTGGTGAGCCAACAGCCTGTAAATGCCCGATTGCGCCGCACAGGATGTGCTAGCACAGGGTTTGCCACAGGATGTGGCGGTTTTATCCTGTGTTCTGCAGAATAGTAATCATTGGAAAAGCCTCAATGATGGAAGTTTCGCTTTATCCGTTTTAGTGTAAAGTGATACAATGAACATGGTTAAAAGAATATTGGAGGGTAATAACTCATGAAAACTAAACTTGGTTTGCTTTATGGTGGAAAATCTGCGGAGCATGAGGTTTCTATGCAGACGGCTTTAGCGGTCATTAAAGCTCTCGATTTAGCAAAGTTTGATATATATCCGATTTACATAACAAAAGATGGTTCATGGATTAATGGACCAAAGTTAACAGGTCCTGCCGAGAACGTGGAGGCTTTGACATTTTCACCGGAAAAATCGAGCTCGCCTCTTGCCCTGCAAGCACATTCAACTGATGAAGATAGTGAATCAACAGGGTATGACGTAATTTTCCCATTGCTTCACGGACCGAATGGAGAAGATGGAACCGTACAAGGGATGCTGGAACTGTTGAACCTTCCTTATGTAGGGAATGGCGTTTTAGCTTCTTCAGCAGGAATGGATAAGGTCATCATGAAAAACATTTTTGCCCAGGCGGGACTTCCTCAAGTGAAATACACTTGGTTCATTCGTTCCGAATGGGAGAAGAATACTGAAAGTGCCATCAAAAAGGTAGCGGGTGAATTGGGGTACCCTTGTTTTGTCAAACCTGCCAATTTAGGTTCAAGTGTCGGTATCAGCAAATGTAATGATGCTGATGAACTGGAAAAAGCGGTAGCGGAAGCTTTTCAATTCGATCGGAAGATCATCATTGAAGAAGGGGTCATTGCTCGTGAACTCGAGTTTGGTATTCTTGGTAATGATGAACCGTCTTGTTCAGTGGCAGGCGAAATCATCCCTAAGAAAGATTTTGCCTTCTATGATTATTCAGCAAAATATGTAGACGGTAATTCAGCGATGGTCATTCCGGCGGAGATAACGGAAAGCGAGTATGCAGCTTTATCCGAAATGGCCATTACTGCCTTTAAGTCATTGGATTGCTCTGGATTGGTCCGCGCAGATTTCTTCTTGACGCATGAGGGGCAAATCTATATTAATGAAGTGAATACAATGCCTGGGTTTACTCCTTTCAGCATGTTTCCGTTATTGTGGAAGCACACAGGTGTCGACTATCCAGCGTTAATTGAAACACTCGTGAAACTTGCCTTGGAACGTCATCAGGAAAAACAACAAATCAAATATACAGTTTGATCATGCAGGTAAAGTATCAGTAAACTCCACAATCCATCATGCCTTGATTTGATGGATTCCAATCAGCAGGAACCGGTGCGATTTAAACTGGTTTCTGCTTCGTTTGGTTAACGGAGAGCGATTAACGGTTCGATGAATGTAGGAGGAACAAAATGATAAAGAGAACGTTAAAACAAGTACATGAAATGGCAGAGGGATTGAATGATATCAGTCCATTCCAGTCCAAAGGAATTAATGGGGTTACCATCGATTCAAGAACGGTTAAGGAAGGATGTTTGTTCATTCCCCTTAAGGGTGAGCAGGTTGACGGCCATGAGTATGTCAAGCAGGCTTTAGCGCAAGGGGCTGCAGCTTCCTTTTGGCAAAGGGATGTTCCGAATCCCCCTGATGATTTACCGATAATCATTGTCGAAAACACTGAGAAAGCACTTCAGCAATTGGCGCGTTCTTACCGCCAGGAGTTGAATATAAAAGTCATTGGGATAACAGGGAGCAATGGTAAGACCACTACGAAAGATATGACCGCTGCGCTGCTGGCCACTGACTATAAGGTTCATAAAACCAATGGAAACTTCAATAATCATTTAGGTTTGCCGCTAACGATACTTTCTATGGCACAGGATACGGAAGCGGCTGTTTTGGAAATGGGGATGAGCAGCCGCGGTGAAATCGAGTTCTTATCCAAAATGGCAAAGCCTGATGTAGCGATCATTACCAATATCGGTGAATCACACTTATTGGATTTAGGATCACGCGAGGAAATCGCGAATGCGAAGTTGGAAATTGTCGAAGGTTTGGCGAAAGATGGAACGCTGATATATCATGGTGATGAACCATTGCTTCGCAATCGGATCAAAAAGGATTTTCCTGATTTAAACGTAATATCTTTTGGACGTACGGAACAAAATGATTTATATCCACAGGCCATTAGCCAAGGGGCAGACAGTACCACGTTTACAATCGCAAGCGGTGATAAGGAGATTGGTTATGAGATACCTGTGTTAGGTCATCATAATGTTCTTAATGCGTTGGCGGCCATCTTGGTTGCTAAAGAATTCAATGTGGATGATTCTTCGATCCGTAAAGGCCTATCGACCATTCAGTTAACTAATATGAGGATGGAATTGGTTGAAGGCGCAAAAGGGCAGAAAATCATCAATGATGCATATAATGCCAGTCCAACTTCAGTCAAGGCGGCAGTGGAGTTGGTTGAGGGCTTATCTGGATTCGAGAATAAGATCCTTGTATTGGGAGATATGTTGGAGTTAGGGCCGCAGGAAAAAGACTTTCATACGAAAATTGGTGAATTGATTTCCAATGAGCGGATTGATAAGATTTTCACATATGGTCCTTTAGCCGAGTTTATTGCCAAGGGAGCGAGCAAGTCTTTTTCATCGGAGCAGGTTCGCCCTTTTCAAGATAAGCAGGAGCTTATAGAGGAACTTAAGTCGTCCACACAGGAAAATGACATCATACTTGTTAAAGCTTCCAGGGGCATGAAGCTGGAGGAAGTCGTTCAAGCTCTACAAAAATAAAAAATAAAGAAAAGGCCGTTTCTTTTTTGAAACGGCCTTTTTTATTGTCTTTAAAACAGTGTCCCGGCTATAATGCAGATGTCATCGTTAATCACTGAATGCCTCATCCTTGAGACCAATAGCTCCTGAAGAAGGTCATTTGTATCGAGATGGACATTTTCAATGAATTCCCTCTCGATATTGTCAGATCGGTCAATGGCGGAAGGTGTGGGCGTTTTAGACAGTCCGTCTGTATAGATGATGAAGCGGCTTCCTGGTTCATAATGAAAGACTATTTTTTTTATGGGCAATTCGGGGATCAGTCCGCTTGGGGTGGCCCCTTCGTTTAAGTTGAGAATTTGATTGGTGCATGGGGAATACAAAAAGGCCGAAGGAAGTCCGTAGTTCACATATTCGATGAGTCGATCCTTTGTATTCACGTATGCGATGAAGGCTGTAATACGAGCATGTTTTTTGTTTTCCCGATTAACTCCTTGAAATAGGTCCCGAATATGTTTGCCCAGTTCCTCTGTTATGTAAATGGGGTCTTTTACCCGTTTGATAAGGTCGGGCATCAAAGTCCTTATGGACATGTTTATAAGTGCCGTGTGGATGCCTTTTCCAAATACATCGATCATGATGAAGCCGTATATCCTGTCGCCGACCTCCGCCCAGTAAAATAAATCCCCAGAAAGCTCACTCGAAGGCTGAAAAAGGCCTTTGACCTCTATATCTTCATTATTGATCGACAAAGGTAAACTTGAAAGTTGAATCCCCTTTGCAATTCGCAGGCTCCTTGCTGATTTTTGGTGTATCTTTTCAAGCTCTTGCCCCTTCATTTTTGCCGAAAACAATTGCATGCTGATGTTTTTGAGTGACTTTAATTTAATCCGGACTTCTACTGAATCGGCAGGGACTGCCATGGTTTCATAAAAGGTCTTTTCCGGTAAGGCCTGAGGGGGCTCCATTCTTAAAGCGCGTTTGTAAATGAATAGGATAGGGATTTCGTGAGATTCAGCTAATGCAAATAAAGAAGTTTGCTGCCAAGAATCTGTTGATATGTGCAAAGGCAAAATAAATAATGATTTCATTAAGTCCGATGAATCTTCGAATAGATGACTTTGATTGAGTGGATCCTCCAAAAAAGTGACTTTCTTGTTCATTTTCTTTAAGATTCGACCAAAATCCTTACATAAAGGAACATCTATTGTGAATATGTTCATATAACCCCCCGTTGATTTGTTGATAGGTCAATCATACTGCATTTAGACTAATTTACTATAATTTTTACACAAAAAGATGAAATTTTCGAAAAATGAATGATCCCAAATACCTGGAAATTCATTCATGATAAGCCCTTTCCTCCAACGGGGGTAATCGTGGAAGGGGGTTATCGTTAGATTTAATCCTTCCTGAAAAAGGTTTGTTGAAACTATTTGATTTAAACTCATATCATATATAAATGGATGTTCGTTTTGTGAAAAATTTAATTGGATACAGTTAGTCGACAAGAGGCCGGGATGCTCTCATCCCGAACCATGATTTTAACAGGACTAGGTTCCGGTTTTGTGAAATCCTCCTAATTGGATTTCTGAAGCCACTGGAACGGTTTTTAAATAAAAAACTGTAGAAAAACTCGCTTTCTTCGAATTTGTCTAAGTTTGAATCCACTTACGCATAAATGGATATAGTAAAACGGTGATCCTATTGATGAAATAATCAGTCCATGTGTTTTTTTAGCCCATTATTGAATGAACAAGCGATATTCTTACTCAAAAGTGTCACGGCTGCATATTTAACAGGAAGAAATGACTAATTTTTTCATTTTTGAAACTGTATAAAGTTTTTAGTAACTCTGAATGGGCGATATCCTTTATTGCATTAACAGTTTGAAAATGGTAATATGAGTATGAGTTTAAATGTCTTATCATTGATGATTATTTAAAATTAATCAGGTTGAGGCAACAAAATTGTATGTTCTTACATGTTTCATGAGTTCATTCTTGAGATTATTTTAGATTAAATAGGCCTCGCGTCTGGTCATATATAAAAGCTGCATCTCTTGGCGGCTTTAGTAGCTATTAGGGAATCAAGCCGCATTTAAGCGCTTTTCCACTTCTGCAAATCCTCAACGCACCGGGCCTGTTTTGTATAAGAATCTTGGCTCTCGTCAAGTTTTGTTCATACAGTCTTTTTAAGTCTGATGAATAATAGGTGCAGCAGCCCTCACCTGAATAAAACGGTGAAACACCCGTTTATGCTACTTTTAATTTTCCATATTGAATTTAATTTTGGTTACATGTACTTTTAAAAAGATGAGCGTAGGTTAATGATAAGTCTACACGTGCGCGAAGTTAAAAATGCCAGTGAATGTCCGTACTGGTATATTTCCTTTTTAAAAAATCATATTGAGTTCATTTGAACTAAAAGGCAGACATACTTTTAGGTGATAATGATAAACTTTTTATAAGAGATAAAGAAGAACATCCGTCATGATGATGAGGATTTGAACTAAAACATCTGTGCATGATCCATGAATGCACGTGTAAATTTACGATATAAAAAGGAGTACGAAAACATTGACATTGTTTAGCGAATTAGGATTAGATAGAACGTCCATGAAATCAATAGAAAAAATGGGATTTGAAGAAGCGAGCCCGATTCAATCCCAAACGATACCTCTAGCACTTGAAGGTAAAGATATCATTGGTCAAGCGCAAACGGGAACAGGTAAAACAGCAGCATTCGGTATTCCATTGATGGAAAACATCGATATTAATAACGAAAACGTGCAAGGGATTGTCATTGCACCTACACGTGAGCTTGCCATTCAAGTTTCCGAGGAACTTTTCAAGCTTGGTTACGGAAAACGCGCTCGTGTACTTGCAGTTTATGGTGGACAAGACATCGACCGCCAAATCCGTGCTTTAAAGAAAAAACCACATATTATCGTTGGTACGCCAGGTCGTCTTTTAGACCATATCAAACGTAAAAATATTAAATTAGGCGGAGTTCACACTGTAGTTCTTGATGAAGCGGATGAAATGCTTAACATGGGATTCATTGAGGATATCGAATTGATCCTTTCAACGGTTCCTGACGAAAGGCAAACATTGCTTTTCTCAGCTACAATGCCTGATCCGATCCGTAAAATTGCTGAAAGATTCATGCGGGAACCAGTTCTTGTACGTGTAAAAGCAAAAGAAATGACAGTGGATCGTATCGAACAATATTACTTGGAGTTAAAAGAAAGTGAAAAATTCGATACACTTGCACGCCTTTTCGATATTCAAACACCGGATCTTGCAATCGTCTTCGGACGTACGAAACGCCGTGTCGATGAATTGGCATCTGCATTGAATATCCGCGGTTATATGGCTGAGGGCATTCATGGTGACCTTAGTCAGGCAAAACGCCTTTCTGTTTTGAAAAAGTTTAAAGACGGCAGCATCGATGTACTCGTTGCTACTGATGTTGCTGCACGTGGACTTGATATTTCCGGCGTTACTCACGTATACAACTTTGATATCCCTCAAGATCCGGAAAGCTACGTTCACCGTATTGGACGTACAGGACGTGCGGGTAAACATGGTATAGCCATTACGTTTGTAACACCAAGAGAAAGAGGCCAACTGCATGCAGTTGAACATACAACGAAAAAACGTATGGAGAAACTTAAGACTCCTACGTTAACTGAAGCGTTGGAAGGTCAACAAAAAGCAGTAACGGAAAAAATCCTTAATACAATCGAGAATGAGGATTTAACTTTATACCTTGGTCAAGCGGAAGAATTATTACAAAAACATAGCGCAGCGGATTTAGTTGCAGCCATGCTTAAATCAATGACAAAAGAACCGGATCAAACGCCTATCAAGTTAACGGAAGAATCTCCGTCTCCAATGCGTCGCAATCGCGGAGGAAGCAGTTCTTCTGGCAACAGACAGCGCAATGGCCGCAGTTCTTCAGGCAGAAAAGATTACGGCAGCGGATCAGGGAAACGCCCAAGCACGAACCGTAAATCGAATGGTTACGGAAACCGCAGCACGAGCCAAAAAAGAGAAAAAACTAATAAGATTTAATTGAATTGGGAATGCCGCTCATTTGAGCGGCATTTTTTTATGTGCATCACCAACTTCTTCATGTAAGGTATCCGCGGTTTTTGGATGGAATGCCCACAGCCTTTGTTTGAAAAGGGGTTAATTTCCAGTATTTAAATATAGTATAATGGATGAAAGCAAGGATGGATGATGATGATTCAATTAGCATTACCTGTCCGGAAGAGGAGAAGCACATGGAACCTGAAAATCGTATATCGAATAAGGCCTTAACCGTATGGAAAATCAGTGGTCTTATAAGCTGTTCAATAACCTGGATTATAAGCATCGCCGTACTCGTGCTTACAATCATTTTTGATTGGACATATTGGGTGATTGGCGCGTTGGTCCTAATTTCGACAATCCAATCCTATCTGGCCATCTTTCTGATTCCGTCCGTTAAATGGAAGAGGTGGCGTTACGAAGTAAGAAATACTGAAATTGATATCCAAAGTGGTATTTTCATCATTAAAAGAACACTCATACCCATGATAAGGGTTCAGCATGTTGAAACGAAGCAAGGGCCATTATTAAGAAAATACGATTTAGCCTCCGTTGAAATTTCCACTGCAGCGACTCTTCATGTTATCCCTGCCTTGGACCTTGCAGAGGCGGATGAATTGCGGCATTATATTTCGAGAATGGCAAGTGTGGAGGAAGAAGATGTCTGATCCTAAAAGGCTTCACCCCATAGCTGTATTGCTTAACATCATTAAATCGATTAAGGAGTTAGTCATCCCTTTTTTATTAGTGGTCGTCATTCCTGGGAAGAATGAAGGAATTCCCGGATGGATACAACCGCTGGTCATTGCCATTATTATACTTTTGATTATAGGGAATGCTTTCTTGCAATGGTTACGCTTTACATATCGGATCGAAGAGGGAGAATTCAGAATTGAGTCCGGGGTATTCGTAAGGAAGAAACGGTATATAAAGTTTGATCGGATTCATAGCATAGATATATCAGAGGGCATCATCCAGAGGGTATTCAGCCTGGTGAAGCTGAATATTGAAACGGCAGGCGGGTCTCAGGCGGATGCCGTATTATCAGCCATAAGGAAAAGTGATGCGGATCGAATCAATTCTTATATAAGTGAGGGAAAAAATGCGTATAACCCATTTGATAGGGATAAAGATGAAGTCGCGGATAATGAAATTGTTGCAAAATCATCTTCCGTTTTTAAGCAGACGCTGCCGCAGTTATTCGCTATGGCTGCCACTTCGGGAGCGGTAGGTGTCTTCCTATCCGGGGCAGTCGCTTTTATTTCACAGTTCGATGAAATGATACCTTTTCAGAGAATATTTAAGGATTATGAAGATTTTATTGAAATGGGGACCTTCATTCTGACCTTGTTTGCCCTTGTGGCTTTATTGGCGGTTTATGTGCTGGCCACATTAAGTATGGTAATTAAATACGCTTCCTTTACCGTGATAAAAACGGATGAGGAGATCGTTATTTCCAGGGGGCTTCTCGAGAAAAGACGGCTGACAATCCCTATCCATAAAATTCAAGGTATCCGGATCATGGAGAATTTAATTCGAAAACCATTGGGATTGGCGACGGTTTATATTGAATATGCGGGAGGGAGCATGGAAGATAAAGAAAGTCTTTCCATCATGCTGTTCCCTTTAATCAGAAAGAAGCATTTAAAGGGAAAAATCCAAGAAATTTTACCGGTTTATGAAACGGATACGAAGATGAAACCAATACCCAAGCGTGCACTTTCCAGGTATGTGTTTCGAAAGTTTCTATACCTTATCCCGATCATCGGTGCCTTGGTATGGTTTTTCAGACCTTGGGGTTATCTTTCCTTCTTGCTTGTACCGTTGGCGATTTTTTGGGCATACATGCAATATAGAGATGCAGGTTGGAGCATAGAAGGGAATTTATTACTATTGAGCAGCCGTTTTTTCACGAAGCAAACATTGATCATGCAGAGAAGCAGAATTCAATCAATCACATATAAAAAAAGCTGGTTTCAGAATCGAAAAAAATTAGCCACCATTACAGCATCGATTAAATCAGGAATTACCTCCCGGGTCGGTATGGTTGCTGATATGGAAGAAAAGGATTGCCTAATAATTAAATCATGGTATTTACCTGAAAAAGCAGTCGACTCCCAATGATTGAAAGGAAGAGTCGGCTGTTTGGCCTACCATTTTTTTCTTAGGAATAATGGAGCGGTTAAAAAGCCGGTTGCCATTCCAGCCAAATGACCGACAACGTTTATCTGCGGTTGGATGAAAGTCATGATAATGGCAATTCCGGTCAATGTATATACTGTATTTCTTTCGTTGTTCGTAAAATTGGTTTTATTGAACAGTACAAGATATAGAAAGAATCCGAGTAAACCAAAAATTGCTCCGCTGGCACCTACGTGATTATATGTCAGTGGGTTAATCAGGAAGGTTGCGATATTGGCAAGGATCCCTGTCGATAAAAAGAAAATTGAAAACTTGAAGGCTCCAAGTAACTTCTCCAGGAATGGACCAAAGATGGCAAGTGAGAATCCATTAAACAGTAAATGTGTAAACGTGCTATGTAGAAAGATGGGGGTGATCAAACGCCACCATTGTCCATCAGCGATGTATAAATTCACACCTGTGCCATAATAAAAGAGTACATTGCCGGGAAGTGCGGGGAAAAGGACGAGAACGAATACAAGCATCATAATGAGTATGAGCACAGTTACAGCTCGATAAGAATTTGCATATTCGCGGAAGCTTTCTGTTCTTGTAAACATAAATTCCTCCTATATATCGTTTTTAATTGGATACAATATTATCATTTTCAGGTAAAAGAGTCCTCCTAATGATATGCAACTTATTAAATTAATAGAAGAGGTGTCAAAGTGATTAAAGGTATAGGCGTGGACATTACTGAGTTGGATAGAATGGAAACATTGATTAATCGGCAACCCCGTTTAAAGGAGCGTATATTGACGGAAAGTGAAATCTTGATTTTCGAAAAGTTAAATGGAAGAAGGAAGGTCGAATATTTTGCTGGCCGTTTTGCGGCAAAGGAGGCTTTTTCTAAAGCGAACGGTACAGGGATCGGTAAGCACTTATCCTTTTTGGATATTGAAATCATCTCGGATGATAAAGGAAAGCCGGTGATTTCAAAGCCGTTTTCTAAAGGGGTCCACCTTTCGATTAGCCATAGCAGGGATTATGCGGTTGCTCAAGTCGTAATTGAAGGGTGAGTGGAGTTTTGTCCAATCGGGTCATAAACCTTAAGGTTGTCTCATATACATTTAGTGCTATAGGGAGACAAGGCCCGGTAAAAGGTACATGGCAGAGTAGGTGCTCTCGAAAAGTTTTTAGCCGGATCGAGAAATGGTCCTGTCTAAAATACTGAGGAATTTAAGACATCAGTCGAGCCAATGTCCGGATCCTGCCTTTTCCTCTCCCTTTTACGTTCAAATGACAAAAAGGGGTTGAAAAGATGAAGAAGATGGTAATGCTTTTTGCAGGGATCATGCTCTTGCTTGCTCTTTCTGCTTGCGGCCAAAAATCGCAGAGTGACGTAGTGAGTGAATTGAATGAGAAGCTTGGTGAAATGAAAGGATATAAAGCTAACGCGAAGATGACATTAAAGATGGGGACGGAACCTCAAGTGTATAATGTGGAGATTTGGCATAAGGACCCTTCTTTTTACCGCGTGAATCTGAAAAATGAAGAGAAAGATCAAAGCCAGATGATTTTGAAAAATGATGATGGTGTATACGTTTTGACGCCTGCTTTGAATAAAAGTTTTAAATTTCAAAGCGAGTGGCCGGAGAACAGCAGTCAGGCCTATTTGTTCGAGTCGTTGGTGAAAGACATTACGGAAGATAAAAGTGCAACATATAAAGAAACGGATAAACACTATGTCTTTGAAACGAAAACGCGCTACCAAAACAATAAAATGTTGCCATATCAAGAGATTACTATAAACAAAAAGGATTTATCCCCAGTCAGTGTAAAAGTCATGGACCCTGATAGGACCGCTTTGGTTCTTGTTGAATTCTCAAAAGTAAAATTCGATACGAGTTTTGATAAAGATTCATTTGACATGAAGAAAAACATGACAAGTGCACAACTTGAAGCTCCCGTTATGGCAGAAGTCCAAAATGAGGGGTTTGCAGTGAAATACCCTGAAAATATTGGCGATATGAATTTAACGGAAGAAAAAGAAATTACGACGGAAAAGGGAGAACGTGTCGTTTTGACCTATGAGGGTACAAAAAGTTTTACATTAGTTCAGGAAAAAGCTGAGGTAGTCCAAACTTCCGTTTCGACGAATGTGAATGGAGAACCTGTTGATTTGGGTTATACTGTCGGGGCAATGACGGGAAATACGATTGCATGGACTTTTGAAGGTGTCGATTACATGCTAGCATCAAAGGATTTGTCACAGGAAGAGATGATAGAAGTCGCCCGTTCGGTTGGGGAAGATCCAGTCAAATAGGATTACATAACAAGCTGATGTTTCCCGTCTCCTTACGAAGGTTTTCTTCTGGGAAGGATAGGCGGGGAAGCGGCTTGTTGACCTTTTTTAACCCATTATTTGATTTAGGCTGGCAGCCGGGAAATGAGGATCAAGGTGAAAAAGCACTTTATCTTTCTAGCGGTTGGTTATAGAATGGTCCTATAATGAAACGAAAACTTCGCTACTGGGAAGAATTTTATGGTGAGTATAGGAAAGAAGGAAAAGGTCTTGGAAACGAAAGTATTTCATCGAGATACGTGGGCAGAAGTAAATTTGGATAATATTTTTGAAAATATCTCTTCAATGAAAAAAAGTCTGAAAAAGGGCGTTAGTCTTTTCGCTGTCGTCAAAGCCAATGCTTATGGCCACGGGGACTATGAAGTGGCTAAAACGGCGCTTGATGCGGGGGCGGATTTTTTAAGTGTAGCTTTTTTGGATGAAGCTCTTGCCCTACGGAATAAAGGTATATTGGCTCCGATTCTTGTCCTTGGGGCTTCTAGGCCTGAAAGTGCAGCGCTTGCTGCCGAGCATGGTATTTCCGTGACGGTTTTCGATGAAGCATGGTTGGAGAAGGCGAAGGATTTGTTGAAACCGGGACAAGTTTTGCAAATCCATGTAAAAGTGGATAGCGGCATGGGGAGAATCGGCATTCGAGATAAAGGTCAACTCATGAAAGTGGAAAGTTTGCTTAAGAGGGAAACTTGTTTCAATTTCCAAGGGATATTCACTCATTTCGCGACTGCGGATGAAATGAAGACGGACTTATATGAAAAGCAGCTTGCCTTTTTTAAAGGGATGCTTTCCGAATTGACGGGAAAGCCGGAATATGTTCATGCAGCCAATAGTGCAGCTTCTCTAAGGTTCACCGATTCAGAATGGAATGCAGTAAGAATGGGGATTTCCATGTATGGTTTGAGTCCTTCCATGGAGATGAAGCCGATATTGCCATTTCCATTAAAACAGGCTATATCATTGAGAACGGAGATGGTCGCGGTTAAACAGCTTGCTAAGGGTGAAAGCGTTAGCTATGGAGCGACTTATACGGCTGAAGGTGATGAATGGATTGGAACTTTGCCAATCGGATATGCTGACGGCTGGATCCGTAAGCTGCAAGGTCAGGAAGTTCTTGTGGATGGAAAAAGAGTGCCCATAGTCGGAAGGATTTGCATGGATCAATGCATGATCAAGCTGCCTGGACCATACCCTGTAGGAACTGTGGTCACATTAATCGGGAATGATGGAGATGAATCGATTACTGTCGATGAGATAGCGGCAAAACTGGAAACGATCAACTATGAGGTGACATGCATGATAGGAGCAAGAGTGCCCCGCATATATATGAAAGACAATCAGGTGAATCATGTACGCAACTTCATTTTGGAATGAGCGGATTGTAAAAAAATCCTAAGATTGTGAATAAGATTTCCTTTATTATGCTGATAATAGGATTGAGAATAGAATATACTCTTTGCAGATAGGCATTTTAATGGTAATATTGAAAAGGATATATAATAAAGGTGTGTAGTGATGGTGGAGGTGTATGTTTGTGTCTGAATCCAGCGCAACAAGAGAGATATTAATTCGATTACCTCAAAATTTTTTAACAGAGTTAGACGGGTATGCGAGTGAGGAAAATGTGAATCGCAGTGAATTTATTTATCGTGCCACAAAAATGTATCTTCGCGAACGTAAAAAGAAAGAGTTTCGTGAATCGATGAAACGCGGTTATATTGAAATGGCGGCCATTAATTTAACGATTGCTTCTGAAGCCTTCCAGGCTGAATTCGAGGCTGGTCATTGCGTTGAACGATTAGTTAGCGGAGGCTGAGCCATTGATTGTTGTTAAGCGTGGTGACGTATACTTCGCAGACCTTTCCCCGGTAGTCGGTTCAGAGCAGGGTGGAACCCGTCCGGTACTAATTTTACAAAACGATATTGGTAATCGCTTTAGTCCGACTGTGATCGTGGCAGCCATTACAGCTCAAATTCAAAAAGCGAAATTGCCTACACATGTTGAGATTAATGCAAAAAAGTACGGATTCGAACGGGATTCCGTCATTTTATTAGAACAGATCCGGACAATCGATAAGCAGCGTTTAACTGATAAAATTACGCATCTTGACGAACCGATGATGCAAAAAGTCAATGAAGCTTTGCAAATAAGTTTAGGCCTCATTGAGTTTTAAAGAAAATTTTTCCCGTTAAACCGGGCGTTATTATAATACAAATCATTCTTGATATTATTTAGATGGCACGATTCCTGTACTGTGGGAATCGTGTTTTTTTTGTCAAATAACATAAACATATCCAAAAAGTATACAGCAGGAAATATGAAAAATTTGACGAATAAAAACAGTATACAATAAGATATTTGAAAGTTTTTTATAGTATCCTCCAAACTTTTCTTGGAATGATGTTTTTCTTACCTGAATTTCGGGTATATAGTTATGTTGTAAATACCTAAAAAAAGCCTCTAAGGAAATCCAAATGGCATAACATTACAGTTAGTTAACATCCTTGTGACGTGAACGGGGAAGCATAGCAATTGTGTTAGAATGGGAGGATATTATGAATCAATTGGTTTACGATTTTATTAAGCGAAATCAAGATTACATCCTTACTGAGTGGATGGGCATCATGAAGGAAAGCACGGACGAAAGATTAATTAAAGTCGTCTCAGATCAAATGTTCACGCAAACGAGCAGTGAATTTATAGATATGATCATCACGAATGTTGATAGTAAAAACAAGGAATTCACATTGAAGCTTTCAGATTTTGCCGAGAAAGTCGTCCAATTGGGATGGCCTCTTACTTTCGTCAATGAAGGACTTCATAAATTCACATTAATTGTCATAAATGGAATGGTGGAAAAGGGTCTCGTTACTCCGGATAATCAAGTCAATCTTGTTAACCATTTGGATAAATGGGCGACACCGATAAATAATGAAATAGTCAATATATATACCCAAACTTGGGAAAGAACCGTTTCCATGCAAAAAATAGCGTTGCAAGAACTTTCGGCACCGCTCATTCCCGTATTGGAAGGCATTACGGTCATGCCCTTGGTTGGTACGATAGATACAGAACGTGCCAAACAGATAATGGAAAACCTGCTGACCGGCGTGGTTAAGCATAGATCTGAAGTTGTTCTGATTGATATAACGGGCGTGCCGGTCGTGGATACCATGGTTGCCCACCATATCATTCAAGCGGCAGAAGCAGTCCGCTTAGTGGGCGCCAAATGCATACTTTGCGGCATCCGCCCTGAAATTGCTCAAACCATCGTTAATCTTGGCATTAATTTAAATGAAGTGATTACAAAAAATACATTGAAAAAAGGGATAGAAGTTGCTTTGGAATTAACGAGCCGTAAGATCGTAAAGGTGGAGGGATAAGGATGAGGATTCCGATATTAAAGCTTTATGACTGCTTGTTAGTCTCTATACAGTGGGAATTGGATGATATGACAGCGCTCCAATTTCAAGAGGATTTACTGCATAAGATTCATGAAACAAGCGCGAATGGCGTAGTTATAGATATTACCTCAATAGATTTTATTGATTCTTTTATCGCAAAGGTATTAGGCGATGTCTTTAGCATGTCTAAGCTTATGGGGGCCAAAGTTGTAATTACGGGAATCCAGCCTGCTGTTGCAATAACATTGATTGAACTAGGAATTAGTCTCGATGATGTTCTGACAGCATTAGACTTAGAGAAAGGCCTGGAGAAATTACAACAGGAATTGGGGGATTAAAGAATGGAGTTCCAATCCTGCGTAAAAATCATAAATGAATGGGACATCGTAGCTGCAAGGCAGCTCGGAAGAAATGTCGCTAAAGAGTTGGGGTTCGGTACTGTAGACCAGGCCAGAATCACAACGGCCATTAGCGAATTGGCCCGAAACATATACCTATATGCTGGACAAGGCAGTGTTAGCATAGAAAAGCTAAATATAAATGGGAAGTCAGGATTGAAAATCATTGCAGAAGACCAAGGGCCGGGAATTGAGGATATCCGCAGAGTCATGGAAGATGGATATACCACCTCAGGGGGGCTGGGGGCAGGCCTTCCTGGAGCTAAACGTTTAATGGATGACTTTGATATTGAATCGATACCAGGTGAAGGGACTAAGATTATCGCGACGAAATGGCTCCGTTAGGGGGGGACTATGGATATTAGGGAGAACATGGAGAAAAAGTATCATGAGGCGCTTTCTACTTATCTTAAAGACCAAAATGAGCAGGCACTCTATCAAGGGCAGAAGATTAGCCGCCTACATATCAAATACAATATATCTCCAGAAGAAATCATAAGTATGCATAAAAATAACTTAATGGAACTTTACCCGGAATTACCGGGAAAAGTACTGGATTCTTTCGATTTTCTGCTAGAAGTCATGATGGGCTACGGCATTGCATACCGTGAACATCAAAGCCTCAGACATCAACAGCAGGAATTGAAAACGGAAATCGAGATAGCGGCAAACGTTCAACATACTCTTTTGGAAACGGAAATACCTGATATCAAAGCTCTTGAAATTGGGGCGATCAGTGTTCCTGCGAGGCAGATGAACGGGGATTACTATCACTTCGTCCAGGATGAAAATGAGCGTATAGGTGTTGGGATAGCCGATGTCATAGGAAAAGGGATCCCTGCTGCGCTGTGCATGTCGATGATCAAATATGCGATGGACAGTCTTCCGGAGCATCGTCATGAACCGAAAAGTGTACTTGAGAGTTTGAACCGGGTTGTGGAGCATAATGTTGATCCAAGCATGTTCATAACCATGTTCTATGGTTTATATGATCCGCATGACAGGCAATTTTCCTATGCTTCAGCCGGACATGAACCTGGATTTTACTATGACGCAGCTACAGGTACTTTTAGCGATTTGGATGCAAAGGGCTTGTTGCTTGGCGTTGATAAAAAAACAAGGTATCGCCAATGTGAAAAAACGGTGAATCGTGGCGACATGATCATTCTATTATCTGACGGAGTAACGGAGTGCCGCACGAATGATGGGTTCATAGAAAGGGAAACGCTTATTGGTTTGATTAAAAAAAATATGCATTTGCAAGCCCAGGAAATGGTGAATAATATATATAAACAATTGGAGAAAATGCAGAACTTCCAACTGAGGGATGATTTTACTTTAATAATTTTAAAATCAAATGTTTAGCATTGTTACTGCTGGGTATAGATATAGGAATGAAGAGGATTTGAAGAGGTGGGTCAAGGATGAATATAACAGTAGATGTTAATGAATTGAATACTGAATTTAATGTAAAACTAAAAGGTGAAATCGATGCTTATACTGCGCCGAAACTAAGAGAATCACTATTTCCAATTTCAGAGCAGGAAAATGTTTCGATTACTATTGATTTAACTGAAGTTTCGTATATGGATAGTACGGGACTTGGGGTATTTGTCGGTGCTTTTAAAAGTGTTAGGGCACATAATGGCGACTTCACGTTAGTTGGATTATCGGAAAGGTTACGACGTTTATTTGATATAACAGGTCTTGCAGATATCATTGATATAAAAAGTGGTACAGAGGGTGGGTTAGAATGAGTCAAGTATATGATTACATCGAAATGAAAATACCTGCAAAACCAGAATTCATCGGTGTCATTCGTTTAACGCTTTCTGGAATTGGAAGCCGGATGGGATTTGCGTATGATGAAATAGAGGATTTGAAAATCGCTACCAGTGAGGCTTGTACAAATGCGGTACAGCATGCATACAAGGATTCTGAAAAAGGTGAAGTGAAAGTAAGTTTCGGCCTTTATCCTGACCGTTTGGAGGTCATGGTTTCCGATAGTGGAAAGAGCTGTAATTTCGAGGAGGTTCGTCAAGGGCTAGGTCCATACGAAAATGGACAAAAAGTCGAACTTTTGAGAGAAGGAGGCTTGGGTCTTTACCTTATTGAAACTTTGATGGATGATGTAAAAATTCATCAGCATGATGGGGTTACTGTATTTATGACTAAGTTTTTAGAAGGAGAGCAGGTGGAGATGGATGCAAAAACAGTCTCAACCTAATCAGGCACAAAGAGAACAGGTAAATGAATGGATCAGAGCTTACCAGCAGAATCAAGATGAAGAAGCGCAGAGTAATCTCGTCATCCATTATAAAAGTTTGGTTGAAACAATCTCCCGTAAGTATGCGAAAGGGAAATCATTTCAGGAGGATATCTCCCAAGTCGGCATGATTGGTCTATTAGGTGCCATTCGACGATATGATGAATCTTTCGGTAAGAGCTTTGAGGCATTTGCCGTCCCCACTATTATCGGGGAAATCAAAAGGTTCCTTCGTGACAAAACATGGAGTGTCCATGTGCCAAGGAGAATTAAGGAACTAGGTCCGAAAATCAGGGTGACTGTCGAGGAGTTAACGACAACTCTGCACCGTTCACCAAGAATAGATGAAATAGCCGATAGTATAGGCGTGACCGAGGAAGAAGTTTTAGAGGCGATGGAAATGGGAAAAAGCTATCAAGCTTTATCCGTGGATCATTCTATTGAGGCGGATTCTGATGGCGGCACTGTCACATTGCTTGATATATTCGGAAATGTCGATGAAGGTTTTGAAAAGGTCAATCAGCGTCTTGTGCTTGAAAAGGTGCTTCATGTGCTGAGTGACCGTGAAAAGATGATCATTCAACATACTTATTTAGAGAATTTAAGCCAGAAAGAAGCTGGCGATAAGCTTGGGATTTCCCAAATGCATGTGTCAAGGCTCCAACGCCGCGCGATCAAGAAACTTCAAGAAGCCATTAATGCTGAAAACTCGGAGTTAATTCAGTGATCAAAGATATTCTAAGGGGAGAAAAAATAGAAGTCCTTGTCTCACAATCGTCTAAAAACGGGATGGTTTACTGTGGTGATGATTACTTTTTTCTTCATACGGAAGAATACTTTGTATGTGTCCTGGCAGATGGGCTAGGCAGCGGGAAAAATGCATACGATTCCTCCCATGCCGTCATCGAGGAAGTTAAACGTAATCATGAGTTGGATGTGGAAGCACTAATGGCAGTGTGCAATCAAGTTTTAGTCGATAAACGGGGGGCAGCCGTTTCCATTTTGAAAATCTTTTATGATAAGAATGAATTTGTATACAGTTCAGTGGGCAACATCCGCTTTTTCCTGTATAATCCAAACGACGATAAACTCGTTTACCCCTTACCTGTTACAGGGTATTTATCCGGCAGGAAACAAAAATACAGGACGCAAAGATACAAATATGAACCAAATGCTAAATTCATTCTTCATTCCGATGGTTTGGAACTTAAGGGAGCTAAGTCTTTTTTAAAAAGGCTGGTCCCTATCGATAAGAACGCCCAATGCATATTAAAAAGCAGTCCATTAACTGCAGATGATACAACTTTCATTTTAGGAAGCTTACTTTCGCCATAATTCGGAAGTGAGCTTTTTTGTATGGAATTCGCAACTTCATCGCTCATTTGCTAGACTATATATATTAGAGCAAAAGGTTGGGGGTAAACAAAATGATCGTTGTAGAAGATACATTAAAAGAATTGATAAAACAAATATCCAATGAGCTGACTTTGAAAAATCATCAAGTTCAAAACGTCATACAGATGCTGCAAGAGGGGAATACTGTCCCTTTTATTGCACGGTATAGAAAAGAAATGACGGGTTCGCTTGATGAAGTGCAGATTCGTTCCATTATGGAAAGATGGAACTATCTAGAAAACCTTGGCCAGAGGAAAGCGGAAGTTACTCGTTCAATTGGTGAACAGGGGAAATTGACGGAAGAATTAACAAAACAAATCGAAAAGGCAACAAAACTGCAGGAAGTCGAGGATTTATACAGGCCATTCAAACAAAAAAGGAGAACGAAAGCGACAGTTGCTAAAGAAAAGGGGCTTGAACCACTGGCCAATTGGCTTTTGGAATGTCAAATGCATCCTCGAGTCAGCGAAAAGGCAGCCGAATTCATATCGGCAGAAAAAGAAGTTCCTTCTATTGAAGAGGCTATTGCAGGTGCGCAGGATATCATAGCTGAACATATTTCCGATGATGCAGAATTAAGGAAGTGGATAAGGGCCGAAATTTTCAAAGCTGGAAAAGTGATTTCAACTGTGAAAAATGAAGAGAAGGACGAGAAAAAAATCTTCGAAATGTACTATGAGTATGAGGAGCCGGTTCAAAGAATCGTACCTCATCGGGTGTTGGCGCTGAATAGAGGTGAAAAGGAAGAGGTTTTGCGAATCTCCATTCAGCCCCGGACTGAAGTCATCGTTGGTTATCTGGAACGTAAAATCATTAAAAATAACAAATCTGAAGCCCAAGTTGTTCTTAAATCTGCGATAGAGGATGGACTTAAGCGTTTGATCATGCCTTCTGTAGAGCGGGAGCTCAGAAAAGAGCTGACGGAAAAAGCTGAGGATCAAGCTATCCACATTTTCTCTGAAAACCTCCGGAACCTGCTCTTGCAGCCTCCGCTTAAAGGGAAAGTGGTCCTCGCCTTAGATCCGGCATATAGGACTGGCTGTAAGCTCGCTGTCATTGATGAAACCGGAAAGGTACTTGATATCAGTGTAATCTATCCGCATCCTCCTGCTGCGAAACTTCATGCTGCCCGTGAAAAAACGATCGATATACTTCAGCGGTTCTCGGTTGAGATCGTGGCAATCGGCAATGGAACGGCATCACGTGAATCAGAGCAATTCATTGCAGATATTTTAAAAGAAGTGAAAGGGAACATTTCATATATCATTGTTAATGAAGCGGGAGCCAGTGTGTATTCAGCTTCAGATATAGCACGTGAAGAGTTTCCGGATCTTCAAGTTGAACAGAGAAGCGCAGTTTCGATAGGCAGAAGGCTTCAAGATCCCCTTGCTGAACTTGTTAAAATTGATCCGCAATCTGTGGGGGTAGGCCAGTATCAACATGATGTGTCTCAGAAAAAGTTAACGGAATCCCTCACCTTTGTAGTGGAAACAGCTGTTAACCAGGTGGGTGTTAATGTCAATACCGCTTCATCGTCTCTCTTACAATATGTAGCTGGTTTATCAAAATCGGTTGCTCAAAATATCGTGAAGAAAAGGGAAGTGGAAGGGAAATTTCAAAGCAGGAAGGAATTAAAGAAGATTCCCCGGCTTGGTGCCAAAACATATGAACAATGTATAGGATTCTTACGTATCATTAATGGAGATGAACCTTTAGATCAAACCGCGATACATCCTGAGAACTACAGTGCCGTGAATAAATTATTGAAGAAAATGGGATTCACATCAGAGGATTTAGGCAGTGATGCACTGAATGAAGAGTTAGGTAAGCTAAATCCAGCTGATTTGGTCAATGAATTGGAAATTGGGGAAATTACGATCAAAGATATCATCGATGATTTGATGAAACCGGGAAGAGATCCTCGGGATGAGTTATCAAAACCGCTGCTTAAGCAGGATGTACTAAAAATGGAGGATCTGCAAACTGGGATGGAGTTACAAGGTACAGTGAGGAATGTTGTGGATTTTGGTGCGTTTGTGGACATCGGTGTTAAACAGGATGGACTGGTGCATATTTCTAAACTGAGCAACCGGTTTGTAAAGCACCCATTGGATGTAGTTGCCGTTGGGGATGTTGTCACAGTCTGGGTCGAACTAGTTGACTCCCAAAAGCAAAGGGTATCTTTAACGATGCTCGAGCCAAAGGATCAAAGCTAGCCTAAGGTAAGCTCCTTCTATATTAGAAGGGGTTTTTTTGAAATGATGTATTTATATTTGGAACAATGTCGAATCTATAATCTGAGACTTTCTTTCTTTTGATAAAAAAACCAACATTGATTCAACATCTTCACTTGATAATAATCCTTTTCATAAAAGGCTTTGCGGATTTGATTCTGGAACCAATTAGGCATAGCTTTTCCTCCCTTAGTTTCCTATTGTATTATTAGTCTATGTTATAATGGGTTGTCATGTTACCAAGGAAAGGGAGGGGGAAATGGATAATCGTCAATTGCAAAAACTAGTAGAAGAAATTTCGTTGAAAGACTTTAAAAAGGCCTTTAGACATCAAGCGAGTTTTAATCCGCGTCTCCGGACAACAGGAGGACGATACTTGCTCCGTTCACATAATATAGAAATAAATAAGAAGTATCTTGATGAACGCGGTGTGGAAGAATTGATTGGAATCATTAAGCATGAATTGTGCCATTACCATCTGCACATCGAGAAGAAGGGGTACCAGCATCGTGATGCGGACTTTAAGCATTTACTCAAAAAAGTGGGGGCACCGAGATTTTGCGAGCCGCTGCCATCTAACCAATTAAAGAAAAAGATGAATACAATTCAATATAAATGTGAAGACTGTCAGCAGGTATATATAAGAAAAAAACGAATCGACACTACCCGTTTCGTTTGTGGTAAATGTCGTGGAACATTGATTTACCAAGGGTTTAAGGAGCAAAAAACAAAAAAATAAAAAAACATAAAAGAACTCTTGACTTTAGGTTGCAACCTCTTTATAATCATAAGAGTCGACAAGATAACAACTTGTCCTTAACGACAAACACTAAGGTCCTTGAGCGTGAAAAAGGAACCCAATTTTCATTATTCCGCAGTAGCTCAGTGGTAGAGCATTCGGCTGTTAACCGAACGGTCGTAGGTTCGAGTCCTACCTGCGGAGCCATTTTTTTTGGGGAAGTACTCAAGAGGCTGAAGAGGCGCCCCTGCTAAGGGTGTAGGTCGCGTAAGCGGCGCGAGGGTTCAAATCCCTCCTTCTCCGCCAGTTACATATTTTTATATCAAGGCCCATTGGTCAAGCGGTTAAGACACCGCCCTTTCACGGCGGTAACACGGGTTCGAATCCCGTATGGGTCACTTTCTTATACACAATCAAAATACTGGTCCCGTGGTGTAGCGGTTAACATGCCTGCCTGTCACGCAGGAGATCGCGGGTTCGATTCCCGTCGGGACCGCCATTTTTTTCTTAAAAAAACACTTGCTAAATAAATATTATCGTGATATAATATTATCCTGGTTGTTAATTAGTGTTTAATTATTGGGCTATAGCCAAGCGGTAAGGCAACGGATTTTGATTCCGTCATGCGAAGGTTCGATCCCTTCTAGCCCAGCCATTTTTATTTAGAGCCATTAGCTCAGTTGGTAGAGCATCTGACTTTTAATCAGAGGGTCGAAGGTTCGAATCCTTCATGGCTCACCATTTATTTTCGCGGGTGTGGCGGAATTGGCAGACGCACCAGACTTAGGATCTGGCGCCGCAAGGCGTGGGGGTTCAAGTCCCTTCACCCGCACTGATATTTTTCTTCTTGACATCAAGTTGAAAAGGTGTTAAACTTACAAAGTCGCTTTCGCGGTCGTGGCGGAATGGCAGACGCGCTAGGTTGAGGGCCTAGTGGGGGAAACCCCGTGGAGGTTCGACTCCTCTCGGCCGCACCAAAAACATCATAGAAATTAGCGCCCGTAGCTCAATTGGATAGAGCATCTGACTACGAATCAGAAGGTTGTAGGTTCGACTCCCGCCGGGCGCACCATATTTTACGGGAAGTAGCTCAGCTTGGTAGAGCACTTGGTTTGGGACCAAGGGGTCGCAGGTTCGAATCCTGTCTTCCCGACCATTCTTTCTTTCTGAAAATACTTTAAAATTAAATGCGGGTGTAGTTTAGTGGTAAAACCTCAGCCTTCCAAGCTGATGATGAGAGTTCGATTCTCTTCACCCGCTCCATTATTGCTCTTTGAAAACTGAACAAAACAAAGCGCCAACGTTAAATTTTAAGTGAGCACACACTATCAAAAAAGCAAATGAGCAAGTCAAACATTTCTTCGGAGAGTTTGATCCTGGCTCAGGACGAACGCTGGCGGCGTGCCTAATACATGCAAGTCGAGCGAATCGATGGGAGCTTGCTCCCTGAGATTAGCGGCGGACGGGTGAGTAACACGTGGGCAACCTGCCTATAAGACTGGGATAACTTCGGG